>JBAVQT010000058.1:0-4827 GCA_049694295.1 Candidatus Acidiferrales bacterium | reverse complement strand
CAGGCCAGCCCAGCGTGCGCATCATTCACGGCCATGGCACCGGCGCATTGCGCCGCGGCCTGGGTGAATTCCTGTCAGCGCATCCGCTAGTCGAAAGAATCCACCACGAAGCCGAAGACCGTGGCGGCACGGCAATCACCGTAGTCGAACTGGAGGCCTGAGAATCGGAAAAAGCGAAAATGGAAAATGAGAAAAACAATTCGCCGCAAGAAGTCCGAGCTCCGGTGGCGATCGGGACGACTCGGCTCGTAAACGGGTATATTCGGGCGACCAAGCTTCGAAAAGAATCCGCCGGCACGAACCCGAACCGCAAGAAATAGCCTTCGGGCGAGCCGGTTGTCGATTTACGAATTTCGATTTTCCATTTTTGACTTTCTGTTGGAGCGCCATGGCGGAAGCAGGATCATTCGCGGAAAAGGTCAAGCAGCAGGCGGACATCGTCCGCGTAATCGGCGAATACGTCCGCCTCAAAAAGAGCGGCGCGAATTTCACGGGCCTCTGCCCATTCCATCAGGAAAAAACGCCGTCGTTCGCGGTTCACCAGACCAAACAGATCTATCACTGTTTCGGCTGCGGCGTGGGCGGGGATGTTTTCAAATTCGTCATGGAAATGGAGAAGTGCCAGTTTCCGGAGGCCATCCGCATCGTCGCGGAAAAATCCGGCATACGCGTCCCGCCGCCGCGCGAGCGTTCGCCCGAAGAAAGACGCGAAAATCAGCAGCGCGCCTCGCTCGTCGAGCTTCATAAAGAAGCCGCCGCGTGGTTTGCTCGGCAATTGCTCGAAACCCCCGAAGGAAAAATCGCGCTCGCCTATCTCGAGGACCGCGGTCTCGATCGCGACACCATCAAGCGCTTCGGCCTCGGCTACGCCCCAGGTTCAGGCGACGCCCTGCTGCGCGCTATGAAACAGAAATATCCCGAAAAACTCCTCGATAGCGCGGGCCTGTTTTCGCGTGATCAGGGCGGCCGCCTCTACGACAAATTTCGGCGCCGCATCCTGTTCCCAATTGCGAACGAATCCGGAAAGGTCATCGCCTTCGGCGGCCGAGCCATGGGCGACGAAGTTCCCAAGTACATGAATTCCCCGGAAACGCCGATCTATTCCAAGAGCACTGTGCTGTACCACCTCGACCGCGCCAAGGAAGCCCTGCGCCAGAGCGACTACGCGGTCCTCGTCGAAGGCTACATGGACGCAATCGCGGTCGCCCGCGCCGGCATCGGAAACGTAGTCGCTAGCTGTGGTACCAGCTTGGCCGAGCCGCAGATCAAGCTCTTGGGGCGATTCACACGACGCATCGTCGTCAATTACGATCCGGACGCCGCCGGTCAGGCCGCGACGGAGCGTTCCCTGACGCTGCTTCTCGAAAAGGAATTCGACGTGCGCGTTCTCGCGCTGCCGGGAAAAGCCGATCCGGACAAGTTCATTAGGGAACAGGGTCTCGAAGCCTATCGGAAGCTGCTCGCGCAAGCGCCGCCCTATCTGGATTACCTGATCGGGCGCGCCCGCCGGATGGACCGCACTACCGCCGCGGGAAAAGTCGCGGCGCTCAATTTTCTGATGCCCTACGTGCAGCGGCTGCCCAATCGCCTGCTTCGATCGGAATGGGCCACGCGAATTGCTTCGGAACTTAGAGTGGACGAGCCGGTGCTCCGCGAGTCCCTGCGCAAGGCAGCCGATGAGCGGCGCAGCGAAGTGAAGCCCAGGGCTGAGCTCTTGGGTCCGGTAGTTGGGCCCGCGGAGCGCCGCCTCATGCAAATGTTGGTCGAATCCGATGACTTTCGCGGTCGCTTGGCCGAGCAGATGCGCGCCTCCGGCCTGCATCGCGGCCTCGAAACCGAAAAAATCTTCGAGACTCTCGTCGCCGCTGCGGCCTCTGGCCAACGCATGGAGGCCGCCACCCTCGCCGGCGCGCTCGAAGAGAAGGACCGCCGCCTGCTCTTTGAAATACTGTTCGAAACGTCGGCCGAGCACACCTGGGAAGAGGCCGAAAGCTGCCTCGGCGTCCTGCGCAACCGCCGCGTCGAGCAGGAGCTGCTCGAGCTGCAACGGCAGATCGAAGCCAAGCCTCCTGCGGAACAATTAATGGGGCTGCTCAAAAAGAAACAGGAGTTGCATAAACTGCTGGCGGGACTGTAACTTACGGCATTTCGTTGACGCTCGTGGGAAGCCTATTGTATGCTTGCAAGGTTTTGGAGGAAACGAGCAGGGCGCGCCGAGCATCTTATGGGTGTAAGCGGAGAGGCGCGGGCCAGGCGTGCGGGCGCACCAGTCGGCAACGATACATCGATTAAATCACTTTATATGGATTTCCGGGAGAGTCGCGCGGGGGTGTCTATCGCGGCGGCTTTTTGCATTGGGACAAGTCCCTGCACACCGGCGCGGTTAACTTAAGGGGAGGCAGCGTGACGCTGGCACTCGAAGAAAAATACGACCAGGTACGGCAGCTCATCGCCATGGGCAAGGAGCGCGGATATCTGCTCTACGATGAGGTCAACGATATTCTGCCCGCCGAGGTTCATTCATCGGAAGAAATTGACGATCTGCTCTCGACGTTTGAGCGCTATGGAATTGACGTGTACGAAGACTTGGCCAGCGCCAAGGCCGCTCTGGCTGCCGCGGACTCGAGCGACACGCCCGCCGAAACGGTAAAAAGCGAGGAAGCCAGTTCCTCCGAAGACGGCGAACTCGATCTCACTCCCGGCAGCCTCGAAAAAACTAACGATCCCGTGCGCATGTATCTCCGCGAAATGGGCACCGTCCCGTTGCTGACTCGCGAGGGGGAAGTCGCCATCGCCAAGCGCATCGAGCGCGGCCAATTGCTCGTGCTGAAAACCATCACCCGCGCGCCCCTCATCTTGAAGGAACTCCTTCAGGTCGGCGAAGACTTGCGCACCGGCTCGCGCTCCATCAAGGAAATCGTCCAGTTCGACGACGAGGAGCTCACCGAGGAGAAAGTCGAAGCAAAAACCAAGGAAACGCTGAAGCAGATCGACAAAGTCGCCAAGCTCTATCTGGTGGCCATCAAGCAAGCCCAGAAGCTCGAGAAAGTGCCGCGCTCGAAAAAGAAGCCCTACCTCCGCGCGCGTTACGCCCTGGCTCGCACCCGCGTCGAGATGTCCAACCGTTTCCGCGAACTCGATTTCAATCCGCTCGAAAAAAAGCGCCTGATCGACAAAATCCGCCAGACCGTCGAGCGCGTCCATTTCCTCGAACGCGAAACCGTCAAGCTCGAGCGCCGCGTCGACGCCTCCAAAGCCGAAGTCCAGGCCGAGGCTCGCAAAGATCTGAAAGCGCGTCGGCAGGAGCTCGGTGAAATCGAAATCGCCAGCGAAGTCAGCCCCACCGAATTGAAGCGCGCCCTGCAGGTGATTCTTCGAGGCGAAGCCGAAGCCGAGCAGGCCAAAAAAGAACTGATCGAAGCCAACCTGCGCCTGGTCGTCTCCATCGCCAAGAAATACACCAATCGCGGATTGCAGTTCCTCGACCTGATTCAGGAAGGCAATATCGGCCTGATGAAAGCGGTGGACAAATTCGAATGGCGCCGCGGCTACAAATTCTCCACCTACGCTACCTGGTGGATCCGCCAGGCCATCACTCGCGCCATTGCTGACCAGGCCCGCACCATCCGCATTCCCGTGCACATGATCGAAACCATCAACAAGCTGGTGCGCACGCAGCGCCAATTGGTGCAGGAGCTGGGCCGCGAACCCACTTCCGAAGAAATCGCCAAGCGCATGGACATCCCCGTCGCGAAAGTCCGCAAGATTTTGAAGATCGCGCAGGAGCCGATTTCCCTCGAGACTCCCATCGGCGAGGAAGAAGATTCGCACCTGGGCGATTTCATCGAAGATAAGGCCGTCGTCTCGCCTTCCGACGCGGTCATTAATCTCAGCCTGAAGGAGCAAACCTCTTCCGTGCTGAAAACGCTCACGCCCCGCGAGGAAAAGGTAATCAAGATGCGCTTCGGCTTGGACGACGGCAGCGAGCACACCCTCGAGGAAGTCGGCCAATCGTTTGCCGTCACCCGCGAGCGCATCCGCCAGATCGAAGCCAAAGCCCTGCGCAAGCTGCGCCATCCCTCGCGTTCGCGCAAGCTCCGCGCCTTCCTCGAAGGCTCCGCCAACGATTACTAATCGTTTGCCCTTCTACGCATAATTCCAGGGACGGGCCGCGGCCCGTCCTTTTCTCTTTCGCGCTCGAACCAAAACACTCATCGGTGGACACCTCGGCCAGAAAACTACTTCGCCCGCCCAATGGCGCAGCTATGATGTTGGCATGACCACGCGGCTCGACGTCCGCGGACTCACCGTGGACCTGCCCACCGAATCTGGATGGGTGCGCCCGGTCAACGACGTATCCCTCAATTTAAAAGAAGGCGAGACGCTGGGAGTAGTCGGCGAATCCGGCTCCGGCAAGACCATGCTCGCTCTCGCGCTCATGGGTCTCCTGCCCGCGGGCGCGCGCCACGCAGGCTCGGCACGCATCGCAATGAATGTCGCATCAAACGGTGCGCCGAGCTCTCCGCCCATAGACCTCGCCGAAGACGCGCCCGATCTGCTGGCGGCAGCGCCCCCTGAAATGCGGCGCTTCCGCGGCCGCCGCATCGCCATGATTTTTCAGGAGCCGATGACCGCGCTCAATCCCGTGATGCGCGTGGGAGCGCAGGTCGAGGAAGCCATCCGCGTCCATGAGCCGCAATTGCGCGGCGCCGAAATTCGCCGTCGCGCGCTCGAGGCGCTCCGCCGGGCCGCCGTGCCGGAGCCAGCCATCCGCGCGCGTCAATATCCGCACCAGCTTTCCGGCGGCTTGCGGCAGCGGGTGATGAT
>JBAVQT010000057.1:0-2021 GCA_049694295.1 Candidatus Acidiferrales bacterium | reverse complement strand
GACCAGTTCGATGCCCAATCGCTCGAAATGCCGGGTGTTCCGCGTCACCAAGCTCATTCCGTGTGCCATCGCCGTGGCCGCAAACAGTCCATCCATGGTCCCCAGCGCTCTGCCCCTCCGCTCGCTTCGCCCCATCATCGCTCCCCACGCCTCCGCCACCGTCCGCTCCACCGCGATAATTCGCCCCTCGAATCTTTCGCTCAGATCCTCCGAAATCCAGCGCGTCAGCGCCTCGCGCCTGCGGCCTTCGCCGAGCGCTTCCACGCCGTGCCGCAACTCCGCAAATGTCATCACGCTCAGATACAGTTCGTCCTCGTCCGCTTCCTCCAGCCAGCCAACCACGTTTTCGTCCGGCCCCGGTTTCACTAGTTCCGACACTACGTTGGTATCCAGTAGAAAGCTCATACCTCGATCTTGCGCGGCCGGTCTTTGCCGCGCCGTATCTTCAATCTCGTTCCCCGCAGCGGTGACGCCGCGAAGAAATCTACCAGGCCGCCTTTTCTCTTCGTCTTGCGCTTCCAGTCTTCCACCGACACCATCACCACCGCCTCGCGCCCGCTCCGCGTGATCGTCTGCGGTCCTTCCGCCAGCGCGCTCGAGATCACCTCGCTCAGCCGCGCCTTGGCCTGGGCCACCGCCCAAGTCTTCCTGCCGCTCCCCGCCGCTCGAGTCATCGCGCCTCCGCTATAGTCACAATAGTCATTATAGTCGCTTGCGCGTTCCGATACAAGAGTGCCGGAAGAGGGGTCAGCCCAGGAAAAAAACAGGTCGTTCTTACACGGTTGGCAATCCGAGCGCTTTTTTCCGCTCTTCCGCCTATTCCGCCGTCATCTTCGCCAGCGTCGTCTTCAGCTCCCCCACCACCGACTTCTGCGGGTCCTCTCCTTGAATCTTCTGGCAAATCGCTCCTTGCGGATCGATCACCACATACGTCGGAAGCACGCGAATGCCAAATGTGTGCTGGATTGCGCCCTTCGCGTCCCGGTACTGATACCAATCCATATTCTTCTTGGCCACGAACTCCTTCCATGCCCCTTCGTTTGCGTCCGCGCTCACGCTGATCAACACCACCCGCTCCGGCGGGTATTTTTTCGTCAACTCCTTTAGGTCTCCCAGCGACTCCCTGCACGCCGGGCACCACGTCGCCCAAAAATCCAGCACCACGAATCGCCCCGCAAATTGGTCCAGTGACACAGTCTCGCCGCGCAGCGTCGTCATGCTGAATTCCGGCGCCATCTCTTCTCTTGCGCGCTTCGGATTCGCCTCCAGCTTGCGCGCATCGGCCGCAAACCGTCCGGTCGGCTCCAGACTTAGATACTCCGCGACCTCCGCCTTGCCTTCCTCGTCTTGCGATTCCCTCATTAGCGTCAGCCCCAGCGACAAATGATACTCAGCCGTCTTCCCGTCGAGCGCCACCGCTTGGCGATACTCGGCCTCCGTCTCTTTCTTCTTGCCGTTCTCGCCGGAAAGTACAAACCCACGCAAGCCATGTGCTGCCGCCCGCTGCGCGTCGGTCTGCGCCAGCGCCATCACTTTGTCCGCCGCCTTCAACCCTCCCCGCGTGTCGCCCTGCGCCCCCAGCGTCCGCGCCAATCCGTCGTAGCACAATGAGCAATTCTCGTGGCTCAGCTTGATCGCTTGTCGAAATGATTTTTCCGCATTCGCCAGCCGCCCTGCCTCCAGCGCGTCCTGTCCCGCCTTCAGTTCTTGCTTCGCTGCCGGATCCAGATCGTTCGCCGCCTGCCGTCCTATCGCAATTCTCGGCGCAACTCCCCACACTGCCGCCAGCACAATCGCAGCCGCGGCCCGCCGCGGCACTCGAATGTTTCTCATGTGTTTACGATCCTGTTTGAGAATTTACTCCGGCCCGAAATCGCTCCGCATTCTACACCCGCGTGCGGCTACTTCCCAATCGCGGCTGTGCAGGCGGCCGATGCGCGCCTTGGTCGTGCAGGGGAGCTTTTAGGAACGTCCGAGCGGCTCAGCGCGGCGCGTCTCCCGCTCCGGCGGTGCGAATTAAT
>JBAVQT010000056.1:0-2678 GCA_049694295.1 Candidatus Acidiferrales bacterium | reverse complement strand
GTCTCAAATTTCAGCATCAACGGCGGGCCGCAGGGCACGATCTATTACATGCTGGACGGCAGTCCAATAAGTATCGGAGAGAACAACCAGGGTGTGGTGATTCCCGCTCTGGAGCCTCCGCTCGACTCCGTGGAAGAGTTTCGAATGGAGACCAATGTCACTCCAGCCAGCATTCAGACGGGTGCAGCCGGAGTCATCAGCTTGGCGAGCAAGAGTGGCACCAATAGTTTTCATGGCGATGTTTTTGGATTCATTCGGCCTGACGGCCTTGATGCCAACGATTATTTCGTAAAGGCCGCCGGCGAGCCAATACCGGATTTTCATCGCTATCAGTGGGGCGGCTCTCTGGGCGGGCCGATTAAAAGGGACAAATTATTCTTCTTCGCCGATTATGAAGGCACAAAGCAGGCCAGCTTAGCGACTCTCACGACGACAGTGCCAACCGCAGCAGAAAAGCTTGGCGACTTCTCAGGCGACCCGGGACTGACCATTTATAATCCAGACCCCTCGACCTGGGCGGCCGGTCCGACGCCCTGCATTGCACCGGCCACGGTCTGCCCCCAGCCGTTTGCGGGCAACAAGATACCCACGATTAACGCGATTGCCCAAAATTACCTTCAGTACTGGCCCGGGCCCACCTCAGCCGGCACGGGTACCTACCATCGGAACAATTTTTTCGGTTCCGGGTCCAACCCTGAAGCCGACGAGCGATTCGACGTCCGTCTGGACGACAACATCAGCTCGAAGCAACACCTCTTCGGCCGTGTCTCTGTGGCACGCGAGCACGACAGCAGCCCCAACTATTTCAAGAATCTGTTCTATCCGGAGAGCACGAATATCAATCACAATGCCAACCTCATGTTGGGCTACGACCGATTTTTCTCGTCGAATACCGTGCTTCAGTTGCGCAGCTCGGGAACCAGGCACTACGAGAACGATGGACCGCAGGCGCAGGCCGGCTACGATCAGACTAAGCTCGGCTTTCCGGCTTCGTTAGCCGCTTCTTCCGTTTTCCCCTCTATTCCGTACGTGGACATCACCGATAACGGCGGTGTTCAGCCACTGGGCAGCCCAACCTTTTCATTCTTCAAGTTCGCCACCACCAACTTTGACTTCAGCGCCATACTCAACACCGTCAAGGGCCGCCACCAACTCAGTTTGGGGTTTGACTTTCAGAAATTCTTTATGAATGTGGGTCAGACTCTCGACCCTGCCGGCGCATACCAGTTTGCTCCCGATGCGACCAGTTCGAATGTCGGTGCTGACGACGGGGACGCGTTCGCGTCGTTTCTTCTTGGAGTTGGCTCATTGTCTCAAGGACAGCCCAACTGGACCACTGACATCTTCGGCGCGAACAGCAACCCGTATGCAGCTCTCTTTATTCAGGATGAATGGCATGTAACGGACAAGCTGACCATTAATGCAGGCCTGCGTTGGGATGTGTTTCCTGGAGTGACGGAGCGCCACAATCGCATGGAGTACTTCGATCCTACGCTCGGCTACCAAGTGAACGGCGTGAATTTGACGGGCGGCGAAGTCTTCTCCACCAACGCTCACCGCAGCCCATTCTTGACCAACTGGCGCGATTTCGCTCCTCGCGTTGGGCTGACCTACCAGTTCATGAAGAACGCCGTGGTGCGCGGTGGATTCGGAATTTCCTACGGACCCAGCGTGCATATGGCCGCGATCAACCAATTCAACGACGATTCGTATTTGGCCGAGACGACCTGGTTAGCAGCTTCGCTGGACCCCACGGGAAACTATCTTATTCCCGGCGATTCGCTCGCAAATCCCTTTCCAAACGGCATTCTGAAGCCGACGATGGGTAGCCTGGGTCCGGCCACAAACCTGGGCAACGGCGTGAATAGCGTATTGCATTCGCAACCGGAGTTAACCACCTACAACTTCAACTTTGGCGTTCAATACGAGTTTCCTCACGACGTGATTTTGTCTGTGGCTTGGGTCGGCAGCCGCGGACTTCATCTGCCGTTTAGCAACAACACGCCCGACTTCAATGCACTTTCGCTCGGGACGATCGCGCAGTACCAGAACAACCTGCTGAACATGGTGCCTTTCCCCTACGCGGCGGCAATTACAGATCCCACCGCGCCGTGGTTCGGGGCGACGCAAGTACCGCAATGGGTGATGCTGGAAAAATTCCCACAATTCTCGTACAGCGCGAATCCCAACGGAAGTGGCGTCCTCGAGTGGGGCGTGCCTTTTGGAGACTCCATCTATCATTCGCTGCAGGCGAAACTTGAGAAGCGACTGACGCAACACTTCACTACACTGGCTTCGTTCACGTGGGGCAAGCTGATCACTGACGACAACTCAGGATCGCTGGCCTTTAATGGAAACAACTATGCGACACCGCAAGACTTCACGAATTTGAACCTGGAGCGGGACATAAGCACGCAAGACATACCTTTCTACTTTTCCTGGGAGCTCTCGTACGATCTGCCGATCGGCGCGGGACGAGCGCTCGAACTGCATGGTTTGGCCAACCAAGCGTTGGGTGGCTGGACGTTGACGACGATTGCAACTCTTGGTTCTGGCCAACCAATCGCCACTCCAAATGGCACGGGCGACATCTGGTTCAATCAACGTCCGGACATTGTGGGCAGCTGCGGAAGCGGCGCGCCTAAGACGGTGGACGAATGGTTCAATTACACCTGCAT
>JBAVQT010000055.1:0-12498 GCA_049694295.1 Candidatus Acidiferrales bacterium | reverse complement strand
CTCCTGCAGGGAAGGGATGGACACGATGGGAGGGTCGGCTGCGAGCGGCTTGCCGGACGGTTCTCTGGTTTCCGCCATCGTGTCAGATTCCTCCGGGTCCGCGACCCGGACTGAGAATGCCGCGCGGATCGAAAAGATTTTTCAACCGCTGCATTCCAGCGAGCGCTGCGGGCTCGATCGAAGGAGCATCGAGCGGCATTTCCCAGTTTTCCGGTTTCCACGGAATGGAGGCATGTCCGCCGGCGGCCGCGGCCGCCGCAATGATCGCTGCCGCTGCGCTCCGCACGATGCGCGATGCAGGTTCGCTGCGTTCGATTGGGAGCAGAGCGACGTGGATGATTCCGAGGCCGGCGGCGATGGCGGCGTAGGACAATTCGCTTTCCGCCGTTGCGCGCGCGGCTGCATCGAGCACATCTTTCATTTTGGTTGGGAGGACGCCGATTTTCAGGATGGTTGGCGCGGGCGACGAGCGCAGCGCGATGGCCACGAATTCGCGTTGGCGCGCAAACGCCGCTGCGACCTCCGGACCATCGAGTGTGGCGATGTGCGCCGCGCGCGATTGCTCCGCGATGCGCAGCAAGTCTCGCGTGTAACGATCGAGCACTGCGTCGTTTCCCGCGAAGCCGGCAGTCAGCGTCCAGTGCGCAGCGGAAAGCAAGCCGTCGGGCAACACGCCGAGTTCGAGCTGTGCGGCCGCTGCGCTGGTCAAAATTTGTGATGCGCCGGGGCTGAGAATATCGAGCGTCAGCGGCGTTAACGGGGAAGCTGCGATGCGGTATCGCATTTCGAGGGCACTGGCGGCGTCGTCAAATCGCGCCGCGAGGGCTCGCTTTCTTCCGGGCATCGGGAAGGTGCGGAAATTAATGGAGACGATCGCGCCGAGCGTGCCTTGCGCGCCGATCATCAATTTGTGCAGGTCGTAGCCGGTAACATTTTTGACCACGCGGCCGCCGCTCTTCGCGCGTTTTCCTTCGCCGGTGACGAACTCCATTCCCAGCAGGTAATCGCGCGGGGCGCCGTAAAATTGGCGAAGAGGAGTATGCATGCCGGAAGCAATCGTGCCACCGACGGTGGCGGCAGCGAAAAAAGGAACGGCGAGAGGCAGGAACTGATGATGCTCGGCGAGCAAGGAGGTGAGGCGCGCGAGGGGCATGCCGGCCTCGACGCCCAGCGTCAAATCGCCGGGATCGTAAGCCAGCAGGCGATCGAGCCGCGTCATGTCGAGCGCCAGATCGAAGCGGCGGAGTGGGGCGGACATGGAGAGCTTGGTCCGCGCACCGACGGGAACAATCGCAAATCCTTCGGCGGCGGCCAACTTGACTATTTCCGCGGCCTCGGCGGCTGTGCCGGGTCGCACCGCGGCTGCGGGACGCCGCGCGCCCATCGCGTAAGGCGCGAGTTCCGCTGGATTTTCGAGTACATGGTCAAGGCCCGAAATTTCCGCCAGGCGCGACGAAACTGCGCTAGCCGTCAAGGTCATGCGCGCGCCCCGGCGCCCGAGCCTTGCAGCGGCAACGGTTGAACGTGAATTTCACCGCAGCCTTTTTTGACCGGGAATATTTTGTCGGGGTTGAGCAAGCCCACAGGATTAAATACATCGCGGACGCCGCGCATGACGTCCAGATCGATTTCGCTGAAAAGCAGCGGCATCAGGCGGTCTTTCTCCATGCCAACGCCATGTTCGCCGGTAATCGAGCCACCCATTTCGATGCAGAAGCGAATGATTTCGTCGGAGGCGGCGATCACGCGGCGGAGCTGCTCGGGATCGCGCGCGTCGAAGAGAATCAGGGGATGCAGATTTCCGTCACCGGCATGAAAAATATTTCCGATCTCGAATCCGTAACGTTTGCCGATTTCATCGATGCGGCGCAACGTGGCCGGAAGCTTGGTGCGTGGGATCACGCCGTCTTGCACGTAATAAGTTGGCGAAAGACGACCGACCGCGCCGAAGGCGTTCTTGCGGCCTTTCCATAACAGCTCGCGCTCTTGCGAATCGCGCGCTACACGCACCTCGCGCGCGGCATGCGCGCGGCACACTTCCGCGACCTCTATCGCATGGGACTCGGCGGCTTCGCACACGCCGTCCACGTCAAAGAGCAGCACGCCGGCGCTATCGAGCGGGAATCCCGCGTGGACGTAGTCCTCGACGGCGCGCAGCGTCCAGCCGTCGAGCATTTCGCAGGCTGCGGGAGTGATGCCGCGGGCGGTGACGTCGGCGACGGTTTCGGTGGCATCGTCGACGCGGTCAAACACGGCGAGCAGCGTCTTCACGGATTCCGGCAGGCGCGTGAGCTTGACGGTGATTTCGGTGACCAGACCGAGCGTGCCCTCGGAGCCGACGAAAAGGCCGGTGAGATCGTAGCCCGGCGCATCCAGCGCCGAATTTCCAATCCGCATCGTTTCGCCGGTGGGCAAGACCACCTGCATCGCCAGGACGTGGCTAGTGGTGACGCCGTAGGCGAGAGTGTGCGGGCCGCCGGAATTTTCGGCAACGTTTCCGCCGATGGTGCAGGCTTTCTGGCTGGAGGGATCGGGAGCAAAATGGAGTCCGGCGTGCGCGACCGCAGCGCTCAAATCGGAATTCACCACGCCGGGCTGCACCGTGGCGCGCTGATTTTCGAGGTCAATGTCGAGGATTCGATTCATGCGAGAGAAAACGATGAGAATGCCGCCGCGCCGCGCCAGCGCGCCGCCCGAGAGGCCTGTGCCGGCGCCGCGCCCCACTACGGGCGTCTGGTAGCGATTGGCGATCTCGACGATCGCGGCTACATCGTCCGTAGTGCTGGGAAAGACCACGCAGTTGGGCCGGGCGATCTCGACCGAACCATCGTATTCGTAAAGGAGCAGGTCTTCGGGTGCATGGAGCAGCGCTGCGGCGCCGAGGCGTTTTTTTAGATCGCGGAGAAGGGAAGCGTTCATGAGTTTCGAGCGGCGAAAAAATCGCGCGCCGCGCTTTCTTGGTCACTATAGTCGTCCGCCGCAGCGGGCGTCAACGAATCTCCGGCAAACGCATTTCCGAAGGTGCGGCAGCCGTGCGCGTTGATCCGGGGTGCGCGGTGTATAGTACGATTTGCGGTTCAGGTCACCGACGGAGGAAATCCTTGGCCAGACCGAAAGTGCTGGTGACGCGCCCGTTGTTTCCGGAGGCGCGCGACATTTTGGAAAGCAATTTCGAGGCCGAATATTGGAGCGCCGCGGAGCCCTTGCCGCGCGCCGAATTGCTGCGGCGGCTGGGGGATAAGGAAGGGCTGGTGTGCCAGCTCAGCGAGAGAGTGAACGGTGAACTGCTGGATGCAGCGCCGAAACTTCGCATCGTGGCCACCGTGTCGGTCGGTTTCGACAACATCGACTTGGCGGCCTGCACCGCTCGGCGAGTGGTGGCGACCAACACGCCCGGCGTGCTCGACGACACGACCGCCGATTTAGCATTTGCGCTGATGTTGGCCGTGGCGCGCCGGCTGGTGGAAGGCGACGTGTGGATTCGCAGCGGGGCGTGGCCGGGCTGGGCCATCGAACAACATCTTGGGGCCGACGTATGGGGGAAGACGCTCGGCATCATCGGCTTCGGCCGGATCGGCCAGGAGCTGGCGCGGCGGGCGGGCGGATTCAAGATGCGCGTGATTTATAACACGCGCACGCGGGTGTCGTCCGAAATCGAGCGCGAGCTGAAGGCGCAATTTGTGGATCGCGATACGCTGCTCCGCGAGTCGGATTTCGTAAGTCTGAACGTGCCGCTGACGCCCGAGACGCGCCACCTGATTTCCAGGGACGCACTCGCCAAAATGAAACGGAACGCGTTCCTGATCAACACGGCGCGCGGTCCGGTGGTGGATGAAGCCGCGCTGGTGGAGGCGCTGGCAGCCGGGACGATTGCGGGAGCGGGGCTGGACGTGTTTGAGCGGGAGCCGGAAGTTCATCCGGCGCTGATGTCCATGAAAAATGTGGTTCTGGCGCCGCACATCGGCAGCGCGACCGTGGAGACGCGCACGCGCATGGCGGTGACGGCGGTGAACAATGTGGCTGCGTATTTCGCTGGAAGGCGTCCGCCGAACGCGCTCAATCCCGAGTCGTTGGGTGCTCAGTAGCGGCGGGCGAGGCCGGAGCGCGCACGCAGGATTTGGATTCGCGCGGAGATGAAAGAGACCGCACAACGCATCTTTCGAGAAACGCTGGCGGCGATTCGCGTCCCAGCCGCCATCGAGCGCCATCTGGCGCGGCGCGGTTCGATAATTCACCTGGGCGAGAGTTCCACGCATCCGCGAAGTCTGGGCCGCACCGAAATCGACTTGCGGGAATTCCGTGAAATAGTGGCTATCGCTTTTGGGAAAGCGGCATGTGGGATGGCGCAGGGACTTTCCGTTGCACTTGCTCCCGACTTCCCGGTGGATGGAATTTTGGTGGCTCCCGCTGCGCCGCCGAACAACTTATCCGGCTGGAATTTCTTTTTAGGAGGACACCCTTTGCCATCCGCTGGAAGCTTTGCCGCGGGCGGCGTGATTCTCGATCGCCTGCGCCGCTGCGACGATCGGTCGCTGATATTTTTTCTACTGTCGGGCGGGGGATCGTCGCTGGTGGAACAGCCGCTCGATTCCTCAATTTCACTGGATGATTTTCGGCAGCTTCACGCGGCGCTGGTCACCTGCGGCGCGGCAATCCAGGACATCAACGTGATTCGCAAGCATCTTTCGGCGACGAAAGGCGGGCGCCTGGCCGCCGCTGCGCCGCGCTCGACGAAAATCTCGCTGGCTATTTCCGATGTGCCGGAAGGCGAGGAATCGTCGCTGGCCTCCGGCCCGACGTTGCCCGATCCTTCGACCGTAGCCGATGCCGAGCGCATTGCGGCGAAGTTTGCCCTTGCCGCGAAATTTCCGCCGGCGATTCGGGCGCTGTTTGCCGTGCGCCGGCTGCGGGAGACGCCGAAACCGGGCGATCCCATATTCTCGGGCGCGAGCTTCGATCTGGTGCTCGGAACGCACGATCTCTTTCACGCGGCGCATCGCGCTTGCGAAGCAGCCGGTTACATCTGCCTGTGCGACAACTCGACCGATAATTGGCCGGTTGAAAAGGCGGCGGAGCAGCTTCTGGGCGACCTGGAGCTGCAAAAGAAAATGAATCTCGGGAAGCCGGTCGCGGTGCTCGCCGATGGCGAATTGAGAAGTCCGGTGATGGGCGACGGAGTGGGCGGGAGAAATTCCGCGTTCGTGCTGGCTTGCGTGCCAAAAATTGCTGGTAGGAAAGTCACTGTGCTCAGCGGAGGGACGGATGGAATTGACGGCAACAGTCCCGCGGCCGGCGCCGTGGCCGATGGAGAATCGCTCGCTCGTGCGCAGGCTGCGGGACTTGACCCCGCGGATTTCGGGCAGCGCAGCGACGCCTACAATTTCTTTGAGCGACTCGGTGACGCGGTAATCACCGGGCCAACCGGCAACAACCTGCGCGATCTTCGCATTTTTCTCGCCGACTGATCGCGACCGCCCCCCGGCGGCGGCAATCCGGCCGGCAATTGAACGGCGCGCCCCGCTACTTGCCTGCGGCGCTCAGTTGCTTCTCGATCTTCGTGAGGCGCTGGGTGACGTCATCCAATTGCTGCTGCAATTTTTTCAGATTATCGAGCACGACTTCCTGTTCGTGTGTTTCCTCGCTGCCTTGGGCCTCATTGTTTGCGCCTTCGGCAGTGGGCTTGGCGCCCGATTTTTCTTTGAGCGAGTCAATCTCGCGCTGGATCATGGGCGCCGTTCCCAAGCTCAGATTTCCGCTTTTGACGAGCGCTTCGAGTGGAGCGATGGCGGAAGGATCGCCGCGCTGGCCAAGCGCGGCCATAGTATAGAACTGGACGTCGAAATAGGGCTCGCGGAGATACGATACAAGTGTCGCGGTGATAGCCGGGTTTTTCTTATCGAGCTCGGCCACGGCGCTGATCGCCGCGAGGCGGCTGGTGAACGGCTTGCCGATGGCGCACCATTCCAGCAGCAGGGGCACGGCGCGATCGTCACCGATGTCGCCCATGCCGCGCAGGCTGGCGATACGCAGGATGTCATTCGGCGAGTCAGTTTTTATTCCGGCCGAGAGGGTGTCGTAAGCGTTGGGCGCCTTGATCTTCCCGAGGGAACGCAGCGCGGCCGCGCGCACCGTCCACGCCTTATCGTTGGCGGCCAGGGCGGTGAGTTTCGGCGCGAGCGCAGCGGAATCCTTGAAGCGTCCCAATTGGTCGACCGCCGTAGCGCGCACCCAGGGCTGGTCGCTCGAGAGCGCAGCTTCGACTTGTTGTTGCGCGGCCGGGCCGCCGATTTCGCCGAGCGAGCGCAGGGCTTCGTTGCGCAGCCCCCAGAAAGGATCGGATTGCGCCGCCGCGCCGAGCGCCGCGACGACGGCGGGGTCGTCTTTCACGTTGCCCAAGGCCCTGGCTGCATCAAGGCGATCGGCAACTGCTTCGGCATTTTTCAGCTGATAAATCCAGGCGGCCGGATCTTTCGAAAAAGCTACTTGCTTTAGGATTTTTCCGTCTTTGTCAAAAAGCACCATTTGCGGCGCGGCGTCGGACGGCAGAGTGAACGTTTCGCTTTCCTTGCTTACCTCGATGGGATAGCTCTTGCGGCCGGCGGACGTCGAGATTTCGATTTCCACGGGCACGTCGAACAATCCCACGGCGCCTTCGACTTTTTGGGTTTGCGCCACGGCGAGTTTCACCTGATGGGTTGCATCGTCATAGGCGTAGCTCACCGTAAATTCGGGAGCGCCTGCTCCGTAGACCCACTGATTGAAAAAGAGATCCACGTTGGTCGCGGTAGATTGTTCGATGGCTTTCTGCAGATCGGCGGTCACCACGTTTTTGCCGCGATTCGCGGTGAGGTATTCGTTGAGCCCGCGAAAGAAATCTTCGTCGCCGAGTTTTTCGCGAAGCATGTGCAGCACCCAGCCGCCCTTGGTGTAGATGTTGCCGGCGTAGGCAAGTTCGTCTTCGGCTTTGTAATTTACGATCGGCGAAGTGTAGAGCCTCTTGGATGCGAACCACTGCCGCTGGTCCTGCCAGAAGGCGTAGGTGGCATCGTCGGCGCCGTAGTGCTGCTCGAGCCAGTAGTGCTCGAAATAAGTTGCGAAGCCTTCATTCAGCCAGATGTTGGACCAATCCTTGCAGGTCACGAGGTCGCCGAACCACTGGTGCGCCAGCTCGTGCGAGTTCAAGTCGTCGGACTTGGCGCGCTCTTCGGGCGCCAGCTGGGGATTGACCAGTCCACGTGCGGTTAGCGTTGTGGCGCTGGCGTTTTCCATTCCGCCCTCGACAAAATCATCCACCGACGACTGCGCATACTGTGCCCAGGGGTAGCGCACGCCGAGCTTGTCAGAAAAAAGATCGAGCATCTGCTTCGTGCGTTCAAACGTTGGCTCGATCTTGTCCTCTTCGCCTCGTGGCACCACGTATCGCACCGGCATGCCGCGCCATTCGTCATTTTTTTCCTGGAATTCGCCGGCGACCACGGAAATTAGATATGTCGAGAGCGGTTGTGTTTCCTTCCAATCCCAGGTCTTCATGCCGTCCGGTTCGGTCTTTATGCCGGCCAATTTTCCGTTGGAGATGGTGATCCATGCGGCGGGCACGGTGAGCAGCATTTCAGAAGTGGTGCGATCATTTGGATAATCGTAGATGGGAATGTAGTAGCGGGTGTCTTCGGATTCGCCCTGCGACCAGACTTCCTTGGGACGATTGGGATAATCTTTGTCGGGCAGGATGAAATAGAGGCCTTTCTTGGGCGTGCCATCGTACTTGATGTAGACCTCGTGCTTGTCGCCGCATTTGCCCGGACGATCGAGCGGCACGACCACATCGGTCGCTGTCACCGAGAATTTCGCAGGCTGGCCGTCCAGTTTTACGTCTGAGATTTTGAGGTCCACGGAATCGAACTTCAGTTCGGTCACGTTGTCGCGAAGCAGCGCGAGCGAGTGTGTTACTTCTCCGTGCACGGCACGGCGATCGGTATCGAACGACAAGTGGGTCCGCACATTCTGCAAATCATAGTCGCGGCTGCGGGCATAGGGCTCGTCTGCCTGCACCGCTGCGGTGATACCCAAAGCCACGCACAGCGCCACGCACAGCGCCGGGCACAACGCAATCGCCAGACGCCGATGCATATTTGCGAGCCTAGAATTCATGTTTGAGCCTTTCGAAGCATGGAGTATTGCGGCCAACCTCGCCATTGCCGATCGAAAACGGAGTCACAGTCTCCCTGGCTATTCTTGCAATGCAGCACTGACGATCAGAACAGGCCCTTGGCCATGCCACCATCGACGGCAATAGAAGTGCCGCTTACGAAGCTGGCTCGCTCCGACGCGAGAAACGCCACTACCGCGGCGAACTCCTGCGGCTTGGCCACTCGTCCGGCGGGGATTTGCGAGGCCATGGCGCTTAGTACCTGGTCTCGCGTGGATCCCGCGTCGCCAGCTCGCTTATCCGCGAGTTCGGCCAGGCGGTCGGTCAGCGTGAAACCCGGGCAGACATTATTGACCGTAATTCCGCTGGAGCCGAATTCCGTCGCCAGAGTTTTTGCGAGACCCATCACGCCCGCGCGGACCGCGTTCGACAGAATTAGTCCATCGATCGGCTGCTTTGCGGATATGGAAGTAATAGTGATCAGCCGGCCCCATTTATTGCGCTGCATGAGAGGGAGCGTGGCGCGCGCAAACGTGACAGTGCTCAAGAGCATGTCATCCACCGCCGATTGCCATTCCTGGCTGGTGGTCTCCAGGAATTTCTTTGAAGGCGGGCCGCCGGAGTTCGTCACGCAAATGTCCACGCGCCCGAATTGTTTTTCGACCGCGGCTACGAAGTCTTCGATGGCTCCGGCGTTTCTTACGTCCACGGACCTCCAGAGCACTTTACGCCCATTGGCTCGCTCGATTTCGCCGGCGGCGCGCTCCAGGTCAGCCGCGGTGCGCGCGCAGATGGCGATTTCACATCCTTCGCGAGCCAACTCTTCGGCCACCGCACGGCCCAGCCCCTTGCTGGCCGCCGCTACGATTGCCACCCGCCCTTTAATGCCCAGGTCCATGGCCTATTTCCCTTTCTCGTCGCGCCGCAGGTATGAATCATCTTTGCGAACCCAATCTTCGCGACGCGGCGCAAAAAAATCGATATCCACGGTGTCTTCCAGCGCCACGGCTGAGTGCGGCACGTTTGCCGGGATGACTAAAACGTCGCCCGGGCGCAAAACCACTTCGCCATCATCGAAGATGATTTTCATCGCGCCGGCGGTGACCATGGTGTACTGCTCGCTGCGGTGAGAGTGCCTGGGCACGACAGCTCCCCGCGCCAGCAGGATTTGCCCCAGAGTGCCGTCCGCGCCGCTGACCATGCGCCGCGCGATTTTCGGATTCAACTGCTCGTGTTCCATCTTTTCCCAGGATGTGGCTTCAATCATCGCTCGCCTCGCTCCACCGGCATTCCGGCCAAGTATCGTCCATCGAATCCGGGCCAGCGTCAACCCCGAGGCCTTGCCACGTCTCGTGTCCGGGTGGCGAGCTCGCCGGTGCTTTGATTTCTTAAAGTTTTAATAAATATTTACGAGGCCGTCCGCATTCGACTAAGATGCCCGTCGCGATGCTTTATCGCCCTGAGAATACGCATCCAGCGCTCATCTCTGCCCGGAGACTGCCATGAATCGTTTCGCCCTGCTGCTTGCCGCAATACTACTGGCCGCATTTCCGTCCGCACGGGCCCAGACAATCCATGTGGATACCACGCCCGCGCATGCGACGAACTCTTTCGCGCCCGATCGTACTCTGGGAGCGGGCATCGATCGGCTGCCATACGGCGCGGCCGACAAGTTGTACGTTGAGCCGACCATTAAGCAAGTTCTCTCCGCCGGTTGGGGACCGGTCACCTATCGGCAGAACACCGAGCTGCAGGGCGAGGCATGGCATTGGAATCCGCAAGGCTCGTGGAGCGATCCTTCGGGCAAGCAAGGATACTTCACGGGCAGCACCGCGCTTGGCGAACCGATCCGCCACTCCTACGGCTACCCGCTGCCGCATCGGGGCGTCACGCGCGACGATGGCACCGACACGCGCGGCTACTCGCGCCTGACGGACGGCGATGCGTCCACCTACTGGAAGAGCAATCCCTATCTTACGCAGGCGTACACCGGCGAAGACGACGCGGTGCATCCGCAGTGGATTTTTCTGGATATCTCGACTCGCCAGGACGTGACGGCCATACGGATCGCCTGGGCCGAGCCCTACGCGCGGCATTACCTGGTGCAATATTTCACCGGCGATGATCCGATTAGGCATCCCACTGCGGGAATCTGGCAGACATTTCCCAACGGCGCGATTTCTGACGGAAAGGGCGGCGATGCGACGCTGCAACTTTCCGAGATGCCGATATCCGTGCAGTGGGTGCGCATCCTGATGACGGAGTCTTCCAATACCTGCGACACGCACGGTTCCTCAGATCGCCGCAACTGCATGGGCTACGCGATTCGCGAGCTTTATCTGGGAACCACCACGGCCGACGGCGAATTTCACGATCTGATCCACCACACGCCCGATCAGGCACAGACCGCGACGTATTGTTCATCGATCGATCCCTGGCACGAGGCTTCGGATCTCGACGAACACGCCGGCGAACAGGTTGGTTTCGATCTTTTCTTCACCGGCGGGTACACGCGCGGCCTGCCGGCGATGATTCCCGTCGCCATGATCTACTCGACGCCCGAAGATTCGGCCGCGGAAATCGCCTACATCGAAAAGCGAGGCTATCCCGTCTCATACGTGGAGATGGGCGAAGAGCCCGACGGGCATTACACTCCGCCCGAAGATTACGCCGCGCTCTACATCCAGTGGGCCGAGGCGCTTCACAAAGTGGACCCCGCGCTCAAACTCGGCGGGCCAATTTTTACCGGGCAGAATCGCGATATCGAAACCTGGCCCGACGCTAACGGCAATAGCTCGTGGACGCAGCGATTCATCAACTACCTGCAATCGCACGGGCACATTTCCGATCTGGCATTTTTTTCGTTTGAACACTATCCGATCGATCCCTGCAAGATTGAGTGGAGCAGCCTCTACGACGAGGCCGATCTGGTGACCGGCATCATGAAAATCTGGCGGCAGGACGGCGTGCCGGCCAACGTGCCGCTTTTCATCACCGAGTCGAATATTTCATCACAGGATTCCGAACCGTTTGAGGACGTCTGGGGCGGCCTGTGGCTTGCCGACTACATCGGAGCCTTCGTTTCCGGCGGCGGGAACGGCGTCTACTATTTCCACTATCTGCCGGAGGGCATCCATCGCGGCTGCAACGGCTCGCTCGGCACGTTTGAAATGTTTTCCACCAATCGCGATTTGCAGATTCAGCAGCCGCTCTCGCAGTTTTTCGCCAGCCAGCTCATCACCCAGGAATGGGTCGAGCCCGGCGATGGAGTTCATCAGACGTTTCCGGCGGAGAGCGACATCCGCGATGGCGCTGGACATGTTCTCGTCACTGTCTATGCCGTAAAACGTCCTGACGGCCAATGGTCGCTGATGATCGTGAACAAAGACCAAGAGAACGATCACCAGGTTCACATCCAGTTCGACGATGCTGGGTCGGGCACGCCCGCTGCATTCTCGGGACAAGTAACGAGCGTGATTTTCGGAGCCGCGCAATATCATTTCCACCCCGATCCGACAAATCCGATTGGAGGCGTGGCCGATCCGGACGGGCCGGCGGCGCGCGCCACGATTGCGGTGACGCGCGACACGGCATTCAATTTGCCGAAAGCGTCGATTGTGGTTCTACGGGGCACAATTCAGAAATAGGCGATTGGGGCCGTCGCGGTCGCGCGAAAGCGAGCGCTCGCGTCCTGAAAAAACAGGGGAGGGAACTGGCGAATGCGAGCGCGTCTGATGGCTGTCAATCGCCTGTCCGTGGCGGCGCTGGCCTAAATCGCCGTGGGAACGCTGGTTGTGGCACTACGCTTCGTTTGTTAAGCTAGGTTCACCGACTGCTGCGGAGAGGTGACTGAGCGGTTGAAAGTACTCGCCTCGAAAGCGAGCGTACGGGAAACCGTACCGTGGGTTCAAATCCCACCCTCTCCGCCATTTTCCCGTGGTCCCGGCGTTGCCGGGATTTCGGCAGCGGGCTCGGACGCCCGCTGAGCGCCTCAAGTTCAAATCCCACCCTCTCCGCCATTCAGTCTTGCCTGTTCTCTCTCTCGGACACGTTCTACGCGAAGAGTCGATTATGCCGCCGACAATGCGGCGATCGCGCGCCATGGAGGCTCCCCGATTTGTCCTAAGCCTCGCTACGGGTCGTGACGGGGGCTTAGTTTCTCCGACGCTGGTTTGGGTAGTTCAGTTTGACGAAGCGAAATGTCCACCACATTCCTCGCTTCTGACCTCCCACAATCGCCGAAATGAGACTTCCTGGACGGGTTATCCAGTGCGATTTAAAGCCCGATCCTAAGTCGAAGTGTCGTGGGTTCGACCCCCACCTCGCCCCTACCAATCCTTCTTCTTGAAAAC
>JBAVQT010000054.1:0-1920 GCA_049694295.1 Candidatus Acidiferrales bacterium | reverse complement strand
TCGCGGGCGGCGCGAGCGCGATCCGCGCCAGCCGACGATCTGGCGGCGCTGGTTCACGAAGACGACGAAGCGGTGCTGCTGGCGCTGCTGGAAAATCCCAGTCTCGCCGAACCACATCTGACTGTTTTGCTCGAGCGGCTGGATCTGACGGCGCGCGTGGTGGAAGCGATTGCCGCGGAAAAGAAATGGACGTCGAAGGAGGGCATTCGACTGCGCCTGACGCGGCATCCTCGCACGCCGCGGCGAACCGCGCTGACTCTGCTTCGACAACTATTTTTGTTCGATTTGGTGCGCCTGAGCCTGCTGCCTTCGGCGCCCGCCGACATCCGCCGCATGGCGGAGGAAGTGGTGATCACGCGAATTCCGCATGTGCCGGTCGGTGAAAAACTGACGCTGGCGCGCCGCGGACCGGCGCGAGTGGCGGGAGCAGTGCTGGCGGAGGGCCATCCGCAGGGGGTGAAGCTGGCGCTTTCGAATTCGTTTCTCACGGAGAGCCAGGTGCTGAAGGTGCTGGCGAAGCCGGGAGTGCCGGAGCGCGTGGTGGTGGCCGTGGCGCAGCACTCGAAGTGGGCGATCCAGTACAATGTCCGAGTGGCGCTGCTGCGGAATCCGCACACGCCGGTCGCGTCGTTGCTGAAATTTCTTCCGAATCTGACGTTGCGCGACTTGAAAGATGTGGCCAGGCTCGAAAATCTGGCGCCGCACCTGAAAAGGTATCTGCAACAAGAATTGACACGCCGCATGCACGCGGCCGGGAAGAGCGACCCGCGCGAGTAGCCCCGGCGATGAGGAGACCATGGAGAAGCGGTCAAATACGATGAAATGGATCGTGGTGGTCGGCGTCATCGTGCTGCTGGGCGTGCTGGTGCATTCCACGATGGACGCGACGCGCCTGAAATACGAAGTGTGCGTAACGTTTAAGGGTGCCACGCATTGCTCGACGGCCACGGGCGAGAATTCAGAAGACGCGATCCGCAGCGCTCAGGGCATCGATTGCCAACTGCTGACGAATGGACGCGACGAGCTGATGGTTTGCATGGGATCGCAGCCTTCGAGCGTCCGCGAGTTGAAGTAGCGCTGGCGCGATCTGGCCGGCGGCGGGCCGCTTGATTTTGGCGGGGCTCAAAACTGGCGCATCCGGTGTCCAATCATTTGGCGGCGGCACGCACGAATTGACACCCCGGCGCGCGCTGCTTAGCATGATTTGTGAGGCTTGGGAGGGCGCGATCGCGGCAATGACTCGATGCCTGAACTGCGGTGCGGAGCGCGACGCAGACGTGTGCGAGGCATGCGGGTTGGGTTCCACGGCCGCGGAATTCACGCTGCGCAAGACACTGCTGAACCGCACGGCGATATTCTTGCTAGGCGCGCTGGCGTTTGTGGCCGCTGCGAGCCGCTATCCGGCGGTAGACCTGGATGGGATTCTAATTTTCATCGGCGTGCTGTTTTTTCTGACGCTGACGCTGGGAATCGTGGTGGAGCGGCTGGCGCTGCGTCACGGCGAAGTGGAAACCTGGAAGCGCGTCTATTACGGATTGATTCCGCTACCGTGGCTGCTGGGAGCATTGATGCTGGGCAACGGCGCGCTGGATTCCTCAAAGCCGCATGTGGAGGCGGCGCGGGTGATGGGGAAATTTGCGATGGTGGGGCCGGTGCCCAGCCGACGGCTGATCGTGACGTCGTGGCGCGACGGGCATCGGGTGGAGCGGGTTCCCGTGGACCGCGGCGATTTTGACAGATTTAATACCGGCGACGACGTGGAAGTGCAGGTACACGACGGGCTGGTGGGGATTCCGTGGGTTTCGGGCGTTTCACACCGCTGATGCGCCGACAGCGCCGGCGCTGGAGCGGGCGCCGAAAATCTGGCGCTAGACGGCTCTTAAAGTTGCAAGCGAAGGACGCTAGACTCGCGCTGGATTT
>JBAVQT010000053.1:0-3970 GCA_049694295.1 Candidatus Acidiferrales bacterium | reverse complement strand
GTTAATTGGGTCCGCGTCGAAGCCGCAGCATCGAACAAGCCCCGCAGCGCCACTATTTCTGGTCTCTTCAAGGTGTAAAGGCCTGCCCGCTTTGCTTACATGAGCGGTGCCGACTCCTGCCCACGCGCGGGGCTACTGCTTCATTTCATTTCAGCGCGAGTGTACCCGTAGCGATATCCCTCGCCGCCATAGCCCGCCAGTTCTTCCGCGCGGTTTAGCGCCACGCCCACGAGATTGCGATCGCGGAATTCGTGGCACGCCCGTTGCGCCGTTTCCATTGGCGTGTATCCCGATCGAACTACCATCAGCACGCCATCGCACAGATCCGCAAGAATGCTGGCATCCGCCACGGGCAGGCAGGGTGGCGAATCGATGATCACCCAGTCGAAGACCGGCGTCACTCGTTCCAGCAACGTTTTAAGCCGTCCGTTTGAAATCAGCTCTGCCGGGTCCGTCACTTCGCTTCCGCCGGGAATAAAGCAAAGATTTCCATCCTGTCCGTGTTGGATCACGCTGATTTCGTCCGCCTCGCCGCGCAGATAGTCCGTCAATCCCGGCGACGAGGGCGCGCCCAGCATGGTGTGGAGTCTCGGTATGCGCAGGTCGGCGTCGATCAAAAGCGCCCGACGGTCAGGTTGCCGCACGATCGCTTGCGCCAGATTTGCGGCCACGAACGTTTTTCCTTCCGCGGGAACGGCGCTGGTGATCAGCAGCGTCCGCAGCGGCTGAGTCCCGCGCAGTTGATAGAGGCGCGAGCGCATGGTGCGAAACTGTTCGGCGCCGTGCGCATTCACGTCCGTACCGGAAAAGATGTTTGTGTTGGGGTCCAGATGCCACTGTGGATGCGCGCAGTGTGCGCGCAGGTCGTCGAATCGCAGATAGCCGCCCGCCGCAGGCAGCGACATCGCCGGCGAACGCCCCTCGATGCCGGATGTGCTATCGAGCACGCTTCCGCCGCGTCCCGTCACCGCCGCGATCGGCGGCGCCGCTCCAGGAAACACCTCCGTCGTCGGCACGGTGGCGCGGTCCTGTTCGGCTTTTTTCAATGCTTCGTGAATGCGGCTCATGGCTTCCTCTCGCGTGAAGACGGCAGCAGGTTGACCTGGCGCAATCGGCCGAGCAGTTCGTCCAGGTTTTGCAACAGCGCTTGCGTGTCCGCCGCAGTCTCGGCGGCAGCCGCTGTTCCCGCGCGGCTCGTCGGTTCGATCTCATCCAGTTGAAATTCGCGCGCCACTTCCTCCACCAGATGCGCCGGCACGGGGCGCAGGTGATCCACGTACGCGTTGATCAGCGAATGCTCGCAAAGCAAGTTCACGACGCGGGGAATGCCTCGCGAATACATGTGGATCGTCTGAATTGCTTCCTTCGAGAAAATCGGTTCTCCGCTCGCGCCGGCGATTCGCAGCCGCTCGGCGATGTAGCCGAACGTTTCCTCCAACGACAGCGCGGATGTCCGGCAGCGCAGCGTGATGCGCTGGCGCAATTGACGCAGTTGCGGCAGCTTCAGCTTCTCTTCCAGCTCCGGCTGGCCGGTCAGCACGATTTGCAGCAGTTTTTCCGTCGCCGTCTCCAGATTGGTCAGCAGTCGGATTTCCTCCAGCACTTCGAGAGACAGATTTTGCGCTTCGTCTATGATCAGCACGGCGGCTTCGCCCGCCCGATAGCGCTCCAGAAGCCAGTGATTGAGACGCATCAGCATCTGGCTTTTTTGCTGCGACTCGCACGGAATGTCGAAATCCGTCATGATGAAATCGAAAAGCTGCGAGACATCCAGCCGTGAGTTGAATACGAACGCGGTCCGTACCCGCTGTCCGTGCAGCCAGTCCAGCAGGCGATTCAGAAGCGTCGTCTTGCCGGTGCCCACTTCTCCGGTCAGCAGAATGAATCCCTTCCGGTTTTGAATGCCGTAGGTCAATCCCGCCAGCGCTTCCTGAGTTTGCCGCGTCAGGTAGAGATAGCGCGGGTCAGGATTGACGTTGAACGGGTTTTCTTGAAGTCCAAAGAATGTTCTATACATGGGATCCTGCTAGCTTCTCGCTCCGCGATGGGATTCGCTTCCAGCTGTTACCGGTGCGTGGCCATTTCCGTTGCCGAGCTTTGCCGCCGCTCCATTTCCCACCGTGACGTCGAGCGCCGGCAGCATCGCCAGCATTGGCAGCTTCAAGAAAGCCTCCACATCGCGCTCGCTTCGCAGCGTTGTATCGCGCATCTCCAGCAGCAGCGCGAGCCCCAGTCCAATCGCCAGTCCGCCGCCCAATCCGCCGAGTGTGAAGAGCGGGCGGTTCGGAAACGACGGCCGGTCCGGAAGGTTGGCCGAATCTAGCACGCGGAACTGCTCGCCCTCCTGCCGCCGCTCCAGTTCCGTCGCCATCGAAGATTGGCTGCGCTTTTTCAGCAGGTCGTTGTAGAAATCGAGCGCGGTCTGGTAATCGCGCGTCATCTCTTTGTACTGCTCTTCCACCACCGGGCTCAGCTGCACCCGCCCTTGATACAGGCGGATTTGCTGCTGTATTGCTTCCTGTTGCTGGGTCGTCTGCTTGATCGTCTGATCGTACTGATGGATTTGCGCGCGCAATTGCTGGATCGGCGCGGGCTCCATGGTCGAGGCCGGCTTCTTATCGACGGTGCTCGGATCCGGGGTGGGCGCAGAGGCCAGCTGCTTCTGCAGTTCCGCCACTTGGCTTTTCATCTTAATGACGTCCGGGTAATCGTCCGTGTAGCGCGACTGCAGTTCGGCGAGCTGGCTTTGCTTGTCCGCCAACTGCTTCTGCAGCGTGTCGGGATTCTTCGACGATTGCGTCTCCTGCCAAGCAGCTACCTGCTGCGAGAGCATGGATTGCGCGAACGTTTTGTCCTGTTGCGCGCGCGCCACTGCCTGGGTAGCCGCTTCCAGCTGCGTGTTCAGGCCCAGCAGCAGGTTAAGATTGGTCTGTTCGTTCTCTGGCAGAGCGCCGAGGTAGTGTTGCTTGAATTCGGCCAGCTTGGAGTCCTGGGCGTCCAGTTTGGCCTTGGCGTCGTCAAGCTCCTTGGTTAGAAAGTCCGTGGTGCCCTGCGACTGTTCCTGCCGCTGTTCCAGATCTTGCTGCATGAACATCGAGGTTACTTCGGCGCAAATCTGTTGCGCTGTGCGCGCATCACTAAATGTGACCTTTACATAGAAGCCCGGTAGTTGGGTGGCCTGAGTCTCCGCCATCGGCGCGATGGGTGTCACCGTGATGGTGCTCTGCAGTCGGCCGACCAGATCTTCCATTGGAACCCGGCCGTAGTCCCTGCGATACAGACCGAGTTCGTTGATGATCGGCTCCAGCCGTGACCGGCTCAAAATCTGTTCTTTCATCGTTGCCAGCCGCTGATTCAAATCTATGGTCATCACCGGCTTGACGACATCAACTCCCACCGTCGGCGGTTCCACCAGCACCAGCGTTTGCGAGGTAAACTGGCTCGGAATGAAAAAGCACGCCACAAACGCAAGGATGGGAGCCAGCACAGCTGGCGCTACGATGTACCATTTCCGTCGCTTCAAAATCGCGACGTAGTCGTCCAGCGTCATTTGACGGTGTCCCAGCATCTGTTTCTCCCTCGCTTCGTCCTACGCCGGCCGCTACTGCAGCGGAATCGGCTTGGAATGCCAGTTAAATCCGATCGAAACTGCCTGGTTCGTCAGGTTCCCGTTGCAAGCCGGAGTAGTAGTAGTGCAAACCGTGGAATTGCTCGCCGTCCCGTAGAACACGGTGTAGTTGGCGAATAGACTCGACGCCCGCCATAACGTTCTCGAAATTCCCGCGTTGAAGCTCGTCGTGTTGAAGCTACCGCCGGGTACCACCAGCGAACCGAGCGCGATTCCTCCGCTCCCATTTCTCGAGTATCCGACTCCCGCGCTCAGCGTCCACGCTTTTCCCAGTTGCCGCCCCACTCCGGCCGAAAGCGAGTCCACCTCCGAAGCAAGCGACAGCCCGAACCCGTCCATCAG
>JBAVQT010000052.1:0-9060 GCA_049694295.1 Candidatus Acidiferrales bacterium | reverse complement strand
CACCCAACCCACAACAGCACACTTCGGCGTATCTCGGGCAGCATTTCGCCCCGAGTCACAACGTCGGACACGGCGAATCGACCTCCGGGTTTTAATACGCGGAAGGCTTCCTTGAGCACGCGGTCTTTGTCCCCTGAAAGATTAATGACGCAGTTTGAGATGACAACGTCTACCGAATTATCAGGAAGTGGGATGTTCTCAATCTCGCCCTTCAAGAACTCGACGTTATCGAGCCCAGACTTCCGCTTGTTCTCGTTTGCGAGCGCTAGCATTTCATCCGTCATATCGAGGCCGTACGCCTTGCCGGTCGCGCCGACGCGCTTCGCCGACAATAGAACATCAATTCCACCGCCAGAGCCCAAGTCGAGCACCACTTCTCCAAGATTCAGCTTCGCTAACGCGGTTGGATTGCCGCATCCTAGCGATGCGAGCATGGCCTCAGCGGGAATTTCATTTGCTTGCAGAGCGTCGTAAAGATTTGACGTGATTGGATCGCAATTTAATCCGTCCGAAGCCGTGGCTCCGCAACAACTACTTCCCCCACTCGTGACTCGCAGAGCAGCTTGTCCGTACTTCTCTTTCACCACATTTCTTATATTTGTGTCGCTCATGTGTCTCCTATCTGCAAATCTGAACGATGTCACGCGGCTTTACAGCCTTATTCCGAGTGCAGCATTCCGCGTAAAGGAATTGCAGCAATTCTTGCAAAGCTTCAGTGTTCGCCGTATAGCGCAAGAACGTACTCTCGCGCTGGACTTGCACAAGTCCTTCATTCTTGAGTTTGTCCAGGTGATGGGACAGCGTGGAATTCGGGATGTCCAACTCGGTCTGAATCTCGCCGACAGTCAAGCCGTCAGGATGAGCGGACAACAGCAATTGCATGATCCGCAGCCGTGGTTCCGTGCCAATCGCCGAGAACATATCGGCATATCTCGCGACCTGCTCAGTGTTCTTTTTCGATGAAAGTGTCGCCATATTTCGATGTTTGCAGAAATATGGATTATTGTCAAGTTGTTCCATTTCGTGATAGTGGTTCGGTTTGAAAATCTGCTGTTCCATGGTGAGGACATAGCAGCCAAGAGCAAGCAAAGCCTCATGGGATCGCTATCAATAGGCCGCCGCTTATGCGAGGCGATTGTTCATGCCCCCGCCCAAAGTTGTACTCGTAACCAGGTTCGAGGTACCAACCGAATCCAGGAATCCTGGAAGGCCAAAACATGAAATTCAACACAGCTTCACCGCTGATGGAGTTCGTTGTCATGTCGTATTTCGTTGTATGCCGTCTCCTTCCCCCGGACGTGACGCACATTTCTCGTTTTGCCATCGCTGGGAGCTCGCGGCCCAGCGCTCGATTTCCGCCTTGCGATGTGCTAGCTTTTTATGTGAACGAGCCTGAAGACGCTCGGCCGCTTCGCGAAAACGCAACGCCCAACCAAATTCACTGTGTGAGCTTCGGCAGTCCCACAAATCATCGACGCGATAATTCCGACCTTCGCGCCAGCCAGCCGGTGAACGCTTTCTCCCGAATACTGCGCCGCTCCCGTTTTTCTGGAGGAATTCGATGGCGAGAATCACACAGCTCAAGGTAAACGGAAAAAGCCGCGAGATCGACGCGGACACGCGGTCCACTCTGCTCAGCGTCCTGCGAGATCAGCTCGATCTTACCGGAACGAAGTACGGCTGCGGAGAAGGGCAGTGCGGCGCCTGCACCGTGCTGATTGACGGAACCGCGCGGCGCTCTTGCCTGACACAAGTCGGAAGTCTCGGCGAAAGCGAAGTGCGCACCATCGAAAGCCTTGAGATTGATGGCCGCCTGCATCCCCTGCAGCAAGCTTTTCTGGACGAAGCCGCGATGCAATGCGCTTACTGCACGTCCGGCATGATCATGTCCGCGGTGGCGTTTTTGAATTCAAGCCACGCGCCCTCCGCGGACGAGATCCGGCACGCGATGGAAGGAAATATCTGCCGCTGCGGAACGTATCCTCGGATCGTCGCCGCCATTCAGAAAGCGGCCAAATCGCTGGCGGAGCCACATCCATGAACGACACGGCGAACACTCGATATCAGATCGAGCCTGAGCGATATGAGCTGGTAGCCGGCCCGGCGTACCGGTTCGAAACGGATCGCCGCGAATTCTTCAAATTCCTCGGAGCGGGTCTGCTCGTTGTTATGGTGACAAAAAACGGGCAAGCGACACAGGAGTCCGGATCGCGCGGCGCGGCGGATCGAGAGTCCCTGCCGAAGGATATTGCCGCGTGGCTGCACATCGGTGAAAACGGCTCGGTGACGGTGTATACCGGAAAAGTGGAAGTCGGACAAAATATTCGAACATCTTTGAGCCAGGCTGTAGCGGAAGAGCTGCATTATCCGATCGGCAAAATTGAGCTGGTGATGGGCGACACGCAGCTTACTCCCTACGACCGGGGAACATTCGGAAGCCGCACGACTCCCACCATGAATCTGCAATTGCGAAAAGTAGCCGCCGCGGCTTGCAGTTCGCTGATGGCGCTTGCTGCCGCGCATTGGCACGTGGAAGCCGTCAGTTTGGTGGCGCAAGATGGAAAAGTTCTGGATCCACGGACAAAACGCTCGATCGAGTACACGCAACTGGTAAAGGGCAAGCAACTCACGGAGAATCTCCCGGCCGACGATCCGCTAATCCCCGCCGCTCAATGGCAAATTGCGGGGCAATCGGCGTCTAAAGTCGATGGCCGCGCGTTCGTCACCGGGGGACATAAATATCCGAGCGATCAAAAACTCCCGGATATGCTTTACGGAAAAATTGTGCGGCCGGATTCCTTCGGCGCGACCTTGACTTCGGCGGACACGAGCGCAGCGGGACAAATTCCGGGCGTGGTCGTGATCCATGACGGCGATTTTCTGGGCGTCGCCGCGCCCAGCCAAGCGGTTGCCGCGCAAGCAGCCGCCGCAATTCGCGCGAACTGGAAGTCCGAGCCGCAGCCTTCGAGCGCCGAGCTGTTCGAATATCTGAGGAAAACTTCCGCTGAAAATAGCGGCGGCTCGCAGGAGTCTCCGCCCTTCGAGAAAGGCTCGGTGGATACGGCGCTGGCTTCCGCCGATCACCGGCTTCGGCAGACCTACACGGTCTCCTACATAGCGCACGTTCCGCTGGAACCACGCGCAGCCGTCGCGCAATGGTCTGGCGATAACTTGACGGTGTGGACCGGCACGCAGCGTCCTTTCGGCGTGCAAGAAGAACTCGCTGGCGCTTTTCACGTCTCCCAGGATCGCGTCCGCGTGATTATGCCGGACACGGGCTCCGCCTATGGCGGCAAACATACGGGCGAGGCCGCGATCGAGGCGGCGCGATTGGCTCGCGCCGCGAAGCGTCCCGTAAAACTTGAATGGTCTCGCGAAGAGGAATTTACGTGGGCGTATTTTCGCCCCGCGGGCGTCATCGATATCACGGCTGGGTTGGATGGCCAGGGCGCGCTGACTGCCTGGGAGTTTCACAATTACAACTCTGGCGAGGCAGGCATAAGCACATTCTATGATGTGCCGAATCAGCGAATCGCGTTTCATGCCGCGAACGCGCCGCTGCGCCAAGGTTCCTATCGCGGCTTGGCCGCCACCGCCAACCATTTTGCGCGTGAATCGTTCATGGATGAACTCGCGCAAGCCGCGAAGATGGACCCGCTGGAATTTCGCTTGAAGAATCTAAAGAACGACCGGTTGCGCGCCGTCTTTCAAGCCGCGGCTCAAAAATTCGGGTGGGGAAGCGCCAAGGCCATCGCAGGCCAGGGCTTCGGAATGGGCGGTGGGTTTGAAAAAGGCGGCAACGTAGCCACTTGCGTGGAGGTGCGCGTAGATGCCGCGACTGGAGAAGTTCGCGTGGTTCGCGCCGTCACGGCGTTTGAATGCGGCGCGGTGGTCAACCCGGATGGATTGCGCAATCAAATCGAGGGAGCAAACATCATGGGAATCGGCGGGGCGCTCTTCGAGGCCATTCAATTCCAGGACGGCCGCATTCTGAACGCTCGCCTCTCGAAATATCGCGTGCCGCGTTTCAGCGACGCGCCCGCAATCGAGATCGTGCTGCTGGACCGCAAAGATATTCCGTCGGCCGGCGCGGGTGAGACGCCGATCATCGGCATTGCTCCCGCCATCGGCAACGCCATCTGCGATGCGACTGGCGTGCGACTTCGGTCGATGCCCATGGCGCCGAACGGCCTGCAAAAATCCCAAGCCCAGCGAGCGGGATAAGCGGCATCTCGTTTTGCGCGGGGCGCCCGCAATGGTCGCGCTCATGAATAGGGCGCGGGCAATCCGCAGGCCATGCGGTGTGCGCGCATTTCATCCTGCATGTGAGTCCGAATCGTGAGATTCGAACGAGGCCGCGCGGTACACAGCAGAATAAAACCGGCTTCGCGATCCTGGGGGAAATAAGCGACCGCGTCGTTCGGATCGAATGCGCCGGAGCCAATCAATTTGCCGGCACAGGTGAGGCAGCGGCCCTGATGGCAGATCGCCGGGAGTGTGATTCCCGCGCGCTGCGCGCCATCCCAGATGTGCTCCTCCGCATCTACCGTGACAACACGCTGTTCGTTCGGCATTTCGAGCGTCACATCGAAGGATCGCCGGATGGAGCTCTCCTTTCACTCGGATCTCCCGCTACGTCGCATCCGCGCACTCGCCCTGGCGGAGCCCGGAAAGCTCGAGCTCCGCCGAGCGGAGATTATTTTTATGGATTGTAGAAGCCGCGATTCTTGCTGTACGGAGCCTCACCCGGCGTGCCGCGCCGGAAGTGCCCGGACGGAATGGATTTGCCATCCCGCTCGTGCGCGAGCAGTTCGATGAACCACGCCTCGTGCTCGATCTCCTCATTCAGAATTCGCGCGGCCATATCGTAGGTGCGAGGATCCTTGCCGATGGTGATATCGCAAATCTGAATCCAACTTCGGATGGCGCATCGCTCGGACTCCAGAAGCAGAGTCAGAATGTTGACCGCCGTCGGAGGATCCGGCAATTTCGCCGCGACGCACCCGGCCTGATCGTGAAACGCCTTCAAATCGTTGGGCAGTTCGCCGCCCAGCTCGTAAATGCGCGGAACGATAAGCTCCCAGTGGGCGCGGTCCTCGAGCCGCGCGTCCTCGCAAATCTCCTTGTAATCTTCGTGGCCCGCGAGATGCATTCGGAGGATCGTATAATAGTAATAGGTGCTCGCGAATTCCGCCGCTGCGTTCGCTACGAGCATCTTGATGAGTTTTTCCACATCCACTCCGCGCGCTCGAATCACTTCCACGCCCACGCGCTGCGTTACGTCTCCGTACTTGACTACCGTGCTGTCAGCCATAGTTTGGCCCTCCCAGGAAGAAAGCGTAGAGACTTCCGACACCAAGGTCTAATATATGCAAACTATAGAAACCATAGTTGAAACGTATCGCAGCGGCTCAGGGAGGCCCCGAAATCATGGAACTGCATCAGCTGCGTTATTTCTGCGCGATCGTCAGAACCGGAAACTTCACCCGCGCCGCCGAGGATCAGCACGTGGCCCAACCGTCGCTTTCGCAGCAGATTCACAAGCTCGAAGACGAGCTGGGCGTCAAGCTTTTCGACCGCTTCCCGCGCTTCGCGCGGCTCACGGAATCCGGCAGAGCCTTTCTGCCCAAGGCGGAGGCGATTCTGCGCCAGGTGGGAGAAGCTCGCAGCGAAATCCAGGAAAAATCTCGCACTGAAGTGGGCACGCTTTACGTCGGTTGCATTCCCACGGTTGCTCCCTACTTTCTCTCCTACGTTCTCGCCGGCTTTGCCCGGCGCTATCCAGGCGTTTCGGTGCGCGTGGTGGAAGACATCACCTCCGCTCTGCTCGATCATCTGCATCACGGCCGCGTGGATATCGTCCTGCTGGCGCTGCCCGTTCGCGGCGACGAATTGCACGTGGAGGAACTCTTTCGCGAGGCTCTTTACGCGAGCTTGCCTCAATCTCATCGCCTGGCGCACCGCAAAGCGATCGACCTCACGGAGATTCGCGCCGAACCATTTTTATTGCTGAAGGAGGGCCATTGCTTTCGTGAAAATGCGCTGGCGGCTTGCCGGCGCTCTCGCATTCATCCCAATGTGATTTTTGAGAGCGGCCATTTTTCGACGATTCTCTCGATGGTGGCTACCGGCATGGGCGTGTCCGTGGTTCCCGCGATGGCCGTGAATAAACATTCCGGGTGCCGCTTCGTCCCTCTTGGCGACGAGCGAATGGCCCGCAGCGTTGGCTTCGTGCAGCTCAAGCACCGCTTCCCAACGCGCGCGCAGCGCGCCTTCATCGAAGAGCTGCGCCGGCAGGCCCGCGCTCACCGCATCAAGCGCCGCCATTAATTCCCGCACCGGCATCGCGATCAATTTGGGCATCGGCCCGTGTTTTGGCGTGCTCTGCGAGGGCGCCATACCGTATCGCCCTTAGTACGAACAGCCCATTTCCATGGGTATAAGCCAGCTCTAAGCTTATTTGGTTCGACGAGCATGGCGTGCTGAAGACACTCCACACCACACTTGCGGCTGGCCTGGCTTCCGCGCGGCGGAAGTCGAGCCTCTGGCTTGGCAATCGCACAGCCGAGCCGGCAGGTCTGCGTCTGCATACAAAATTCCTGTTGTCCCTGGTGCTGGTGATTGCCGCTCTCACATCCTCCACGTTGCTGATCGTCGGGCACACCGCCAAGGAACAGATTCAAAAAGCGGTTGAGAAAGATACCCGCAATTCCGTCCTCACCTTTCAAAACATGCGCGCCGAGCGCCAGCTGGAACTCAACCGTCAGGCCGAGATGTTCGCATCCTTGCCCACCGTAAAATCGCTGGTGTCCGACGAAGATTCCGCCGACGTTCAGACCGATTCCGAGGAAGTTTGGCCGCTGGGCGATGCGGACCTCTTCGCATTGTTTGATTGGACGGGAAAGGCGGTCGCGCTGCATGCGACGCTTCCCGGCTTTTCACGTGACGCTGCCGAGCAGATGTTTTCCCACTCTCAGGGAATCGGCAACTCCGGCGGGTGGTGGTTTGGAAACGGCCGTTTATACCAAATTGCCGTCAGCGCAATCAATCTAGGTTCTCCGAGCGCAAACAAGCACATCGGCACGATCATCGTAGGCCGCGAAATCGATTCCAAAATGGCGCATGACCTGGCGCGCATCGCTCTCTGCCAGGTCGCCTTTCGCTATGGCAACGAACCAATCGTAAGTTCGCTCCCCGCGCTCGATGAACAATTGATTTCCGACCGGCTGTCCCGTGCGCCCCTCTCCGGAAAAATCGAAATCGAAGACAAGGGCTATCTCGTCAGCGCGGTGGAGTTGACTCCGGGAATGCAGCCGCCTCTCACTCTGACGATTCTCAAGTCCGATAATGAAGCCTCCGCCTTCATTTCCCGTCTCGATCACAATCTCTTGCTATTCGGTCTCTGCGCGATTTTTTTCGGAGGCGCCATCGTTTTTTTGATCTCCCGCACCTTCACGCGGCCTTTGGAACAATTGGTGCAGGGCGCACGCGCTCTCGAACAAGGCAATTATGCGTATCCGCTGGGGCCCGATACCGGCGACGAAGTTTCGCAGGTCACCGCGGCATTTGAGCGCATGCGCTCTACTCTCCGCCACAATGAAGAGCAGCAGCGGCAACTCGGCGAGCAGCTGCGCCAGGCGCAGAAAATGGAGGCGGTCGGCAGGCTCGCGGGAGGGGTGGCACACGACTTCAATAATTTGCTGACGGTCATCACCGGTCACAGCGATCTGCTCGAAATGAAACTCGGAACGCTCCACCCTTCTCAAAACAGCGTTGCACAAGTCAAAAAGGCCGCGCAACGCGCCACGGCGCTCACCCGCCAACTGCTCGCTTTCAGCCGCATGCAGGTGCTGCAGCCGCGCGTTCTCGACCTGAATTCCTTGATCGCCGACCTGAATAAAATGTTGCCCATGCTCATGGGAGAAGAGATCGAATACAGTTTTTTCCCCGGCGCCCAGTTGGCAAACGTGAAGGCAGACCCCTCGCAAATCGAACAGGTGCTGATGAATCTCGCTGTGAATGCTCGCGATGCCATGAGCAAGGGCGGCAGCCTCACCATTAAGACCCAGAATGTGCTGATCGATGAAAAATATGCGCGGAGTCACCCGCCTTCGATTCCGGGGAAGTATGTCCTGGTGGTGATAGCCGACACCGGGCACGGCATGGACGAACAGACCAAGGCCAAAATTTTTGAACCATTTTTTACCACTAAAGAAATTGGCCGCGGAACCGGGCTGGGACTGGCAACCGTTTACGGCATCGTCAAACAGAGCCGCGGCTATATCTGGGTGGACAGCACGCCCGGGCGAGGCACGCGCTTCGAAATTCTTCTGCCGCAGAGCAGTGAGATCGAATCGTGCGCGTCGGAGAGCGAGCCGTGCATTTCCGGCCAGCCGGGTTCAGGCACCGTCTTGCTTGCGGAGGATGAAGAAGCGGTGCGCGACCTGGCCAGCGAATTTCTGCGCACCAGCGGATACCATGTAATCGTCGCCAAGGACGGCCTGGAAGCTCTCGATCTGGCGGACCGGCGGAGCCAGCCTATCGACATTCTACTGACGGACGTGGTCATGCCGCGCATGCGCGGTACCGAATTGGCTCTGCGATTGAAGCGCGTCTATCCGGCTCTTAAGATCGTTTATATGTCGGGCTACCTCGAACACAGCTCGGAGGGCGAATTCATCGAGAACGCCGAACAACTTCAGAAACCGTTCTCGCGCGAATCGCTGCTGCAGAAACTCAGGTCGTCCATCGATCGGAAGGCCGGCACCGCGTTGCAATCAGTGTAAACATGGTTCCGGGAAGTTCCCGTGCGGCGTTCCCGCGAACGCGGCAGGTTCGCGCACGGCCCCACCGCAAAGTTCTCGCCGCGACGGCCAACTCGCAGGGTTCCTCGTGCGGGGCCAGACCGACGCAACTCCGCTACCCCCCCGAGCCGGTCGTCAGCGGCCAACGGCAGGCCAGCCGCAAAAACGCCCGGATGATTCGCGTCATTGTGAGCGAATATCAACGTATTTATTTCTTTCTGATCGTTTGAGAGCGGTTTTTTGTTGATTTCGCCGC
>JBAVQT010000051.1:0-3337 GCA_049694295.1 Candidatus Acidiferrales bacterium | reverse complement strand
GGAATGTGGGAGCCAGGCTGGCATGATGCGGTTGACACCATCGGATCTGATCGCCTATTACCGGCCGAAAGAGTGCGAGCTGCGGGTGTGGTTGCGGGCGCGAGGCGAGCGGGAGGAGGCGGCCAGCGAATACGACCAGGTGCTAAGGCGCCTGGGGCAGCGGCACGAGCGGCAGCACCTGGCGACGCTCGGCGAGTGCGTGGCGCTTGATACGGGGACTGAAGAGGAACGCGTGCGGCGCACGCTGGAAGCGGTGAGAGCGGGTAGGGGAGTGGTTTATCAGGCCGCGCTGCGGACCACGCGGCGAATGGGTGGCGCCGAGGTAGAGATATTCGGCAGTCCGGATTTTTTGATTCGCGCGGACGATGGATATGCGATTCGCGACGCCAAGATGGCGCGGCGCATTGACGAAGCCAATCATCCGGAAATCCTGATGCAACTGCAGCTGTATGGCTGGCTCTTCGAGCAGAATTTCGGGCGCGCACCCGTGGCTTTGGAGATATGCAATGGCAAGGCCGAACTGGTGCGCGTCGGCTACGACGGCGCGGCCGGCGCGCTCGAGATGCTCGATCGGATTTTCGAGATCGAACGCAGCGCGGAGGAGCCTTACGAGCCAGTCGGATGGTCGAAATGCAAGGAGTGCGGCTACAAATCGCGCTGCTGGAATGCGGCTGAGGCGCGCGGTGACGTGGCCGTGGTCCGGGGAGTAGACCAAAGCATGGCGCGGGCGCTGCGCGATGCCGGGGTGCGGACCCGTCGTGATCTGATCGAGCGATTCGATGCACGGGAATTGTCCGAGTTTAAGAGACCGGTGGGGAAGCAACTGCGCAGAGTGGGGCAGGGAGCCGAGCGCATTTTGCAGTGCGCGATGGCCATGGAGTCAGGCCAGGAGCGAGTGCTGGCGCTGCCGGCGATTACAGCCGCCGCGAACTACGCGATTTTCGACCTGGAGGGAATGCCGCCGCACCTCGACGATCTCGGCAAAATATATTTGTGGGGCGTGCAGGTGTTTGGCGAGCGGCCGGGCGATTTCATGCCGGCGGTGGCTGGGTTTGGAGCGGACGGCGACCGCGCGGGATGGATGGATTTCCTGGCGAACGCGGCGCGAATCTTCGAAGAGTACGGCGAGAATATTCGATTCGTGCACTGGGCCGATTACGAGGCCACCCATGTGAAGGAGTATATCGAGCGGTACGGCGATGGCGGGGGAGTGGGTGGGCGGGTGCTGGCGGTGTTGCTGGATTTGCGGCGTATTGCGGAAAAATGCGTGGAGCTGCCGCTGCCGAGTTACAGCCTGAAAGTGGTGGAGCAGTATGTGAAGTACGCGCGGAAGCAGGAGGATTTCGGCGGCCGGTGGGCGATGGCGAAATTCATCGAAGCCACGGAGGCCAGCGACGAAGCGGAACGCGCGCGGCTGATCGATCAGATTGTCGAATACAATCGCGAAGATTTGGAGGCCACCTGGGCCGTATTTGAGTGGCTGCGCGCCAGAAAGCCGGCGTGAGAGGCGGGGCGAGCGCGCCTCTCACGGGCCGATTTGCGTTGCGAGATGTTGCGCGGCAAGTGAATGCCCGTGCGTGGATTATTTGTGGTTACGGTTCGAAGCTTCAGCGGCGAGCTTGAGTTCCTGATTGGCTTGATCGAGGAGTTCCTTGGCTTTCGCGGCGTGGCCATCGAGATCCCACTCGTTGGCCGCCTGTGCGGCGACGATCTTGTTGAAGGCCTGATCGGTGAAGCGTTGCGCAGCGGCGAGATTGGGATGGCGCGCTGCGCTAATGTCACGAGCCGGTTTTTGAGCCAGAGCCGCGCCACCGCAGACGAGGGCGACGCCGAGAAAGCCGCCGAGGAGCGTGTTCTTGAGATTCATGATGTGAAATCCTCCGTAGAGAGTGAATGAGTGTTGCGCGATTGTGAATTGAACCCGCGGGCCGTGGGAAAGTCGTGCCTGATGACGTTAGGACGTCCGCGGAAGGCTGGCAAGGCAATCGGCGCGAGAACGTACAAAAGAGTAATCGCAGTGGCCCAGCTGGCCGGGCACGCGGGCACGGCGAAACTGACGCGAAACTGTGGTGAGGGATCGCAGGCCGACCAGTGGTACGGAAGTACCGTTGCAGGAGACGAGGCCGGAGCTAGAATGGCCGCTTGATGGCGGGGCGGGTCAATTGCGCGAAAATGGAAGAGATCCGGCAACTGGCGGAAGAGACGCTGCTGGAGGCGCGGGCGATTCGCCGCCAGCGAGACGTTTCCTTTTACGAAGACGCCGATCTGGCGCGCGAAACGCAGCGACGCATTGACGCGCTGCTCACGCATCTGCTGGCTGGGCACGATGGCAAGCCTTGTCCGGCGGGCAAGCGGCCGATCGTGCAGGCCATTCGAAACTAAGGCACACAATTTCCTGCCGTAGCTTTTCCACCCTTGTAAATAACGCACAGCAAGTTATGCGCAACGCGGGCTTGCTGCCTGCCGCAACGCTGCTGCATGCGTTTCAATACCAGGAGTCCGCGCAGATGTTTACCGATTTTTGCAGCGAGATCCGAAGTGCGCCATTGCTGATTTCGATTTGCGCGCCCGCCGCCGACCAGCCGGAACTGAATGAAGCGCGGAAGTACGTCGCTGCACATCCCTCGTGAAGAGCCCGCGTGGAGAGTGAGCCCGCAGGGGACTCAGACGCGGCGGATGACCATGCAGGTGATGTCGTCATGCTGGGGCGCCAAGCCGACGAAGTCGTCCACGCTGCGCATGATCGAGGCGAGAGTGAAAGCGGCGCGTTCATCGTGGGTGGTTTCGATGGAGGCGAGCAGGCGCTCCTCACCGTAATCGCGGCCGCTCTCGTCCCAAGCTTCGGTGACGCCGTCGGTGTAAATCACGAGTAGATCGCCAGGTTCGATGTGGGTGCGGCCCGAATCATAAATCTGATTGAGTTCGATCCCCAGGGGAATGCAGTCGGATTCGAGGCGTTCGATGGTGCCATCTTTGCGGCGCAGAATCGGCGGATTGTGGCCGGCGCAGAGATAGACGACATCGCCAGTGGCGGGATCGAGTTCGGCAAGAAACGCCGTGGTGAAGCGGCCATTCTGGGTGTTGGAGCAGACCTGGCGATTGAGTCCGGCGGTGAGGACCGCGAGTGAACAGGGCACGCCGGCCAGCGCGCGGAGGCTGGCCTGAAACGAAGCCATTAGCATCGCGGCGGGAATGCCTTTGCCGGAGACGTCGGCGACGGTGACCAGCAGGGGCCCGTCGGACGGGCGGCGAAAGGCGTCGTAATAATCGCCGGCGACAGTCTTGGCGGCGCGGGTGGCGAATGCGATATCCACGCCGGGCGTGACGGGAGCGCGGC
>JBAVQT010000050.1:0-2734 GCA_049694295.1 Candidatus Acidiferrales bacterium | reverse complement strand
TTGGACCACAGCAGAACCCACAGAAGTTGATAACCGAAGCGCGCGCCGCCTTCGATGTTGGTCGCAAAATTTCCGGGATCCATGTACGCGACCGAAGCCACGAATGCCGGACCCAGATACCACCACGCCTCGCGCGGCATTCGGCGGCGCGCGGCGGCTTCGGCCGGCGCGTTCGGCGCCGGCACATCGGAAGGCGCGCTGGAATTCGCGTCGGAAGCAGCGTCGGAGGGTGTTTGGGGAGCGCCTGCCGGTATCGCGGGGTTGTCCATAGTTAACTAAGATAAACTCTGGATATAAACTACGCTTAACTTGACAGCGAGTCAACGGATGCAAGATGCATGGCGCGAAAAAACCATCAGGGGCTCTGGTAACGCTTTGCTATAGTGAATGCGAAGTGCGAGGAGATCGGAATGACCGAGCCGGCAAAGCAACAAGTGCAGATCAAGGCCGATGAGAAGGAGTTGCTGGGGCAGTATGCCAATCTTGTAGTCGTGCATCACAACGCGGAAGAGTTCACTTTGAACTTCGTCTACCTCTTCCCCACTGTTCCGCAGGGCAAGCTGGTGGCCAGCCTCATCGTGAATCCCGCCCACGCCAAGCGTCTCCTGCGCGCTCTCCAGGAAAATGTGGCGCGCTACGAAGCGCAGTTCGGAACGCTGCCCGAAGGTCCCGGTCCCGGCTCCGACCCCAACGTGGGATTCGTGCAATAGAAAAAACGCGAACGGAGCTAGTTGGCAGCCGAAGGCGCGATCACCCAATTGCCCGACGGTTCCATGAACTCCAGGCCTACGGCAAAGCCGGACTCCGGCACCGTCTCGCAATACGCCACGCGCGCGCTGGCCCGGAACGAACCGGTCAGCGTGCTCAGCGTGAGGTGATCGTTCAGCCGCCATCGACGCGTGCTGAGAACTCGAGCGCCGTGCGGGCTAACATTTAACGTGAAGGTTGTTTCCGTGCCGGGAAGCGCTCGATGCCCGGTGATGTGAACGCCAACTTCCATCGGAATGCGCCGCTCGCGGCGTGAGACCACATGAGACTTTGGGATCCCCATCCCAAATGCCATTGATTTATCCCCCGAAGTTTAGAAACAGGCTGCTACGTGCCCCAAACGAGTTTTTTTTTCCCCTCTGCCTTTCATGCGGTAGAGATTCCGGTCGGCAGCGCCCAGGAGCCTCTCGATCGTGGTGCCATCCGTCGGATAGACCGAAGCACCCACGCTGACCGTAATAGCCGGCTGGTGGCCGTCGTTGGCAAGTTGATCGCAGATGCGGCTGGCGGCCTGGCTAGCGTCTTCCTGGCTGGATTCCGGCAACACCAGTGCGAACTCATCACCGCCGTAGCGGGCGGGCGTGTCAATCGCGCGGCTATTGTGGCGCAGCGCGACGCCCAACCGGCGGATCGCGCGGCTTCCGGTCAGATGTCCGTGGCGATCGTTGATTTTCTTCAAGCCGTCGAGATCGAAGAGGAGAAATGCGAAGCCGCGGCCGGTTCGGCGAGAGCGGTGAATTTCTGCTTCGAGCACCTCTAGTAGGCGCCGATGATTCGCAAGTCCGGTGAGCGGATCGGAGGCCGCGAGATGGCTGACCTGATCGAAGAGCTGGGCATTGTCCAGTAGCGTGCCGCCAAGAACGACGGCATAGCTGGTGACCAGCAAGACATGGGCAAGCATGAAGGGCGCGTCAAGAACGTGGTGGGATTGGGTCATCGCCAGGTGGCAAAGAACGTTTAGCCAGGCGGCAATGAGCAAGGCGCGATCGAGTGCGGAATCGGCGTGGTGCAAGCGGATGCGATATCCGATCGCGGCCACAAGGTAAATCGCCGCCGGCAGAAGATCCCAAGGCCGAAGAATCACCGCTCCCGGCTGAATGTGCGGAGCAGCCGGCATGATAAAATAGAACACGCTGGTGAGGTATGCGACCGCGCCGACTATCAATGTTGCGCCGGCAATCTCCCGGCCAGGATCGCGCGAAATAGGAATGCGTCGATCGACCACGAGCGCGGCGACCAGCAGTACGGCAAGCACCGTCTGGCCAGCGAGCCAGCCGATCGAAACATGATCCGTCAAATCGGCGGCATGCAGCGAGCCGTGGAAGAGAACCATGCTGGAGCCAGCCTCAACCAGACCAGCCAGCGTAAAACCAAACGCAAGAATAAGCGAAATGCGGTCGCGGGTGCCGCGGAAGCGTACCAGCGCGTTAGCCGCGAATGTGAACGCGATCAGGCTCCCCGCCATCTGGAGGTAGGTGTCGAGAAACGGATCAGCGCGGAAGGTGGACTGGCGCAGGGCATACAGAACGGCCAGATAGGCTCCGCCCAGGATGATCGCCAGAAGTAGCGTGCGAAAGCGATCCACATACGCCCAGACCTTGCCAGGATGACCCACGAAAGCCCCCAAGAAGATAAAGCTGCCCGGAAGGAATCGAGCAAACGGTGGGCCGTTTGGGAGCAGCGGTTATAGTACTAGCTAATATTATTGTTTTCTTACGATTGGGAGATTCGGAATGCTCGGCAAACTCGTCGGTCTCGTAGCTAGGCTTAAGGGTCAAGGGTAGAAACGTAACACCGTCCGCCCTGAGCTACACAATGCCGCGCTCAGGCCTTCGGTTGGGGCGGGGGCAACTCATGCGCTTCAACGGTGCTCTGGAAGTTGCATTTGTTGTGGCTACCGTCGCAAAACGGCTTCCTCTCGGAGTGACCACAACGGCAAAGACCGAGCGAGGTGCGGCCCCCTAGG
>JBAVQT010000049.1:0-2658 GCA_049694295.1 Candidatus Acidiferrales bacterium | reverse complement strand
TTTTTGTGGTGGCGGCGATGCCGCTGACGCCGACGGGCAAGGTGATGAAGGACGAGTTAGCAAAGATGGCAGCTGCGAGTACGCCAGCGAAGTAGCGCGATTTTTCCGCACCGATCGATCCAGCCGGAATTTGGAAATACTGCGTGGGCAGAGCGCGCGGAGACTCCCGGAACGCGGTCAGTTCTTTTGGGGCTGGGAGCTGTCGTCGGAGTCGGTGGGGCTGGTCTTGGGCTTCTGATCTTTCTGCTTCTTGTGTTTTTTGTCCACCTGCTGCCAGCGATCTTCCAGAGACTGGCGAGTGAAGATCTGGTCGGAGATGCCGGTGTTGTACTGCACGGAATCGAAAAAGACCTGATAGATCTTGATGTCATTGCGTTCGCGAGCGATCTGGAAGGGCGTTTGCACGCCCTGAATCGGATGGTAGTTGGAATAATATTCTTTTTCGGAGGTGCGGCGCTGGGTCTGCGGATCACGCAGCTCAACCTCTTTTTTGATTGGCAAATGGGTACTTTGGGCGAAGGCGATGCGGATGGTGCGATTGTCGCTGTCAACCAACTCGACCCAGTCGGCTTGCTTGAGCTCGACAACGTCGGGACCGTCGTAGCGGAAAATCATGTCCGGCTCATGGATGCGGCGACGGAGAATATTGTCGATGTCGATTTTCTGGTCGGCGATGTTTTGCGAGACGGATGAAGCAGCGGCTTCGGAAACGCCGCCTCGGTCGAGCGTCCAGCCCTTGTCGCCATTGTAGACCTCGATGATATTGCGCTTAGGGAGATTTTCCTGGCGGTCTTTTCCGGGCGGTATTGCGTAGTCAATAAATTTTCCGTAGCCATTGAGTTCGCCAGAGTGCCCGAAGAAACTGAGCTGGCCGGTGATGGTGATGTCCTTGACGCCCAAATAAGCGCTGCCGCCGAGAGCCTCGATTCCCAACTGAATAATCTGCTTGGCCTTGGCAGCGCTCTGCTCCGGCAAGAGCACTTCGGGTTCGCCTTCCTGCGCCAACATCCGAGGCGCCAAGGCCAGGCACGAGCCCGCGAGCAAGACGAACGCGAACAGCGAGCGCCAGCGCGACGACTTTATCCGCACAGCACGGCCCCCCCATTAACGTTAATCACTTCACCCGTGATGAAGGTTGCCAGATCGGATACGGCAAAGAGGATCGGGCCGGCGATGTCTTCGGCCGTGGCGACGCGCTTGAGGGGAATGGGCACTATGGCCGATTTCAGTCCGCCTTTGGTGCGGAGGACGGAGGCGGAGAGATCGGTGTCCACCCAGCCTGGAGCGACGCAATTGACGAGAATATTGTGCGGAGCCAGCTCGGTGGAAAGGCCCTTGACGAAGCTGCTGATGGCGCCTTTGGTGGCGCCGTAATGAGTGTGGAGCGATTCGCCGCGCTGGCCCGCCGTCGAACCGATAGCCACGATGCGGCCGCTCTTTTGGGCGATCATGTGAGGCACGACGTAATGGATCGTGGCGTAAATGCTTTTGAGGTTCACGCGGATCATCTCGTCCCACTCGCGCTCGGTCATTTTCTCGATGGGCGTGTCCTGATCATTCCAGATGCCGGCATTGGCCACCAGGATGTCAACGCGTCCGAGGCGTTCGCGGGTAAAGTCGGAAAGTTTCTTGGCGTCGGCCATTTTTCCGAGATCGGCTTTGAAGGACTCAATGCGGGTGCCATGCTTGCGAGCCTCCTGCTCGACCTGCGCGGCCGCTTCGCGATTCTTGTGGTAACTGAAGACGACATCGGCTCCAGCGCGCGCGAAGAGCTTGACGCTGGCGGCGCCGATGCCGCGCGAGCCGCCGGTGATGAGTGCCGCTTTGCCTGCCAGCGAGATCATGTTTCCCCCAGGAAGAAAATTGAATGCTTGTTAATCCAAAATTCGCGCGCAGCACTCTGCATGGTGACTCGAAGCAGGAAAATGCGGCGGGCCGGCAGCGTACAAGGCGCCGGGTGCGCCGCTTCCTCGCCTAAATAAACCAGAACGAACAACTATGAATTTACCGGCGACTGTCGCGTGGCCGCCACAAGGCCGCTGAAAAGCGCACGCGCGAAAGCGTCGGCCGCGACCATGCGTTCGGGATGCCATTGCACGGCGGTCACCCAGTCCGCGTCGCCAGTCCACTCGGCGGCTTCGACGACGCCGTCTGCGGAGTGGGCCGTGACGCGCAGTCCGCGCCCGGGGACAAGCATGGATTGATGATGCGAACTATTGACGCGCGCTTCGACGGCGCCGGCGAGCTGCGCCAAGCGCGAGTCAGGTTCGATCCGAACCGAATGGAAAGGCTCGGGATCGGAATGGCTCGGCCAGGGGTGGCGGATTTCGGTACGGATTTCGCTGGGAATGTCTTGCACCAGCGAGCCGCCGAGAAAAACATTAAGGCTTTGCAGGCCGTAGCAGATGGCGAGGACGGGTTTGTGGCGCGAGAAAGAGTGTTCGAGGAGGAAATCGTCGGTGCGCTCGCGGTCGGGATCGGACGCGGCGGCTTTGGGATGGCGCGGCGCGCCGAAGCGTACGGGATCGACATCGGCCGGGCTGCCGGGCAACACGATGGCGTCGAGCGGTTCGATGACGCGCTGAAGATCGGAGGATGAAAGTCCGAGCGAAATCTCGATAGGCTCGCCGCCGGCCTGGCGGATGGCCTCGATGTAGT
>JBAVQT010000048.1:0-3668 GCA_049694295.1 Candidatus Acidiferrales bacterium | reverse complement strand
ATGCAGAGCCTGATGGTGCGGCAGGTGGCGACCGGGAGCGACGTGCAAATCCTGGCGCCTGCGGTGCGGACATTCTACGGGCTCACATTTTCTCCCGACGGGAACTACATTTATTTCACGGAAGGATCCAAGGACAACCAACTTTTCAGCTCGCTCTACAAAATGCCGGTGCTGGGCGGAAACCCGGAGCAGATGGTCCGAGATATTGATACCTCGATCAGTTTCTCGCCGGACGGGAAGCAGTTCGCGTTCATGCGAGGCGTGCCGGACCAGGGCGAAGTAACTCTGCGGGTGGTCAACGCGGATGGATCGGGCGAGCGCCTGCTTGCGACGCAAAAAGGGAACGTGTCGTCGTCCGGTATTCTGGCTCCGGCCTGGTCGCCGGATGGAAAGACGATCGTCTTTGCGAGTTTGCTGCCGGCGGTGGGAAGCCATCTCACGGAAGTTATGTTGAGCGATGGAGCGACTCACACGCTCTATGCAACGAACGGGGACATGGGACGGCCCGAGTGGCTGCCCGATGGCAGCGCATTGCTGGTGCCGATGCGCGAGCAGGGCCCGGGCACGCCGGGTCAGCTCTGGACTGTGGCGTATCCCTCGGGCGCAGCGCAGCGGCTGACCAACGATCTGACCGACTACAATCTGCAGTGGCTGGACATGACCCGCGACGGTTCAGCGATTGTCACCGTGGAGAGCACGCTTTTATTGGATCTGTGGTCGTCGCCTGCCAGCGATCTTTCGCGGGGGACGCAGCTTACATCGGGCGGCCCGTCGGTATTGGGGGTCTCGCTGTTGAGCAAGGACCGCATTCTCTTTTTTAATCGCGCCGGGGAAGTTTATTCGGCCAATTTCGATGGCAGCAGCCGAACGCTGTTGGCGGGCAGCGACCGGAACATCTCGTTTGTGGACGGCTGCGGAGACGGCAAGCATATCGTGTATTCGGCAGTGAGCGGCGGCGAGTCCAATATTTGGCGCATGGACGCCGATGGCTCGAATGCCACGCAGATGACGCACGAAAAATCCGCGATCCTGCCGCTGTGCGCGCCGGACGGCCAAACGGTGACTTTTTTCAGCGCGGACGACGGGACGAATTTGCGGATCGGGATGGACGGCGGAACGCCAACAAAATTAAATTTGCCGAACTCGCTCTCACCGGTCACCGTGTTGTCGAGAGACAACAAGCTGATATTGTACTTCCGCGCTTTTCCCGAAGCGCCGCAAAAGCGGGCACAGCTGACCGCGGTGCCCGCGGGGGGCGGTCCGGCCGTCTTTTCGTTTGAACTGCTGCCGGGGACGCCCATCGGACAGGGGTTACCTGCATGGTCGCCGGACGGACACGGCGTTGATTATGGCGTGGTGCGCGGAGGGGCGGCGAATATCTGGCGCCAGCCGGTGCCGAGCGGCACGCCGAAGCAAATTACGAATTTTACTTCCGGGGTGCTGCGATTTTTCGCGTGGTCGCCGGACGGCAAGACGCTATTCACCTCGCGCGGGTCGCGGACGAGCGACATTATATTGCTGAAAAACGGAAAGAATTGAGATGTAGCGCCACGCCGAAAGTCGTTATGGCGGCGGTAACCGAAAACTTCGATCGTCCTCCCTTGCAGCAAAGACTGCCGTCATTGCACCGCCTCGCATCGCATGACAGCGCTCGAAGTTAGTTCTGCGGCAGCGAGCTCCGACGTCCGCAGGGGTTAAAACCCCTGCAATTGTGCGGTCTTTCGGCACGGCTGAAGCCGTGCCCTGCCGGCCATTGGTGGACTCGTCTCTATAGGATGTTGACGGCGCGGGCAGCTAGCAGGGCGATGATGGCGAGAGAGATGATGGCCTGGACCATCATGCCGAATTTGGCCCAGCGGGAGAGCACGGCGGTGTCGGTGGGAGAAAAGGCCGTGCTGGTGTTGAAGGCAAGGAACAGATAGTCCATGAACTGAGGCGACCAGTTGGGGTCGGGATTATCCGGGCGCAAGACCTGCGGAAAAAGAAACGAGCTATCGAATTTGCTGCCGGCTGTTTCGCGGCCGAGCGGTCCTCCGGCGTCGAGTTTCCAATACCAGAGAGCGAAGACGAAGACGTTGCTGATCCAGAGCGCGGCGGCGGCCCGCAGAAGCTGGCTGGGCGATTCGCGATGGCTGGGCAAACCCTGAATCAAGAAGACTAAAGACGCGATCATGGTGATGGTGATGATGGCGTTGGCGGCGATGGCCAGGACGCGCGCGATATCGTGGCGGCCGCGGCGATAGGAAAAGACGAGCGGGATGATCAGGAAAAAGATGATGGCGAGAAGCAGGCCGCGAGGGCCGACGGAGAGAGAGGGCGGCAAGGCCAGGTAGACAAAAGCGTCGGCAATCATGGCGACGAGGGCGGGCCAACGAGGTTCGTGAATGGCGGATTTTCTCATTGGCCGAGCGGCGAGGTGAGGATGGATTTGGCTGGCGCGGAGCGCATGCGATTGAAACTGTACACCGAGTGACGCGGAAGCTGGGAGAGGAAAGGTGAGCGTTACGAGTTGAGAGTTAAGAGTTGAGAGTCGAAAATCGAAAATTGAAAGCCGAAAATCGAAGACAAAAGCCCCACCCTTTCCAACTTCGGGGAAGAGTGGGCCACGCGGAAAGGCTAATTCTTGCGGAGGGCAATGCGGAAGGGTACGCAAGTTCCTTGCTTGTCGATCGCGGGCTGCGCTGGGCCTTCTAATTACGATCCGCGAAAGTGTGCAGTATTGAGCAGACGCGGGGCGGCTAGTCGCTTTAGGTTTGGATGTTCGAGCAACTATCGGCTCACAATTACGAGGTGAATGAATGCGCGGATTTGCGTTGTTGGTGTTGGCCACTGCTGCAGGAATCTGTTTCACCGTAAGCGTTCCAAAAGCAAGCGCTCAGGTCAGCGTGGATATCGGCGTGGCCCCCGATTGCCCGTACGGCTACTACGACTACGCTCCTTATAACTGTGCTCCGACCGGATACTACGGTCCGGAATGGTTTAACGGCGACGTGTTCATTGGCGTTGGGCCATGGTTTCACGGCTCGAGCGATTTCCATGGCACCGTAAATAACCATTACGATCCACAGCGCGGCTACAAGGGCAAAATGCCGAGCCGCGGCGAGAAAGCCGAGCCGAGCAAGCGCGTTGATAGCGCGCACTTCAAGGGAAACGAACAGCGGGACGGGCGTGGCCACGCAACGGGTGGCAAACACTAAACCGAATCAGCCGAAGCGGGGCGAGTGGCTATCTTCCAGCGCGCGCTCAAATTCGCCCCGATTTTTTTCGGACGCAGCGTCCTTCTCCAGCCCTCGGAAGGACGCGGCCCGTGAAGGCGCTGCACTACACTCGCTTGGTAATACCGAATTTCCGCTGCGAACTAATCGCCCCAAATAGAATTCAAAATAAGTTTGCGCGTTTCTGCGCACAGCGCGGCTACTGCGGCTGTTGTTGGGGCTGCGGTGGGGGAGCTGCGACCGGGGGTTGGCCGATGGGGACGCCGATAACTTCGCCGGAGATGACGATTTCGACGCGGCGATTTTTCTGGCGGCCGTCGGGGGTGCCGTTGTCGGCGACGGGCATGGACATGCCGAAGCCCCGGGAGGTGATGGAGCTGGCGTCGAGACCCTGGTCGATCAAATATTGGCGGACGGAATCGGCGCGCTGCTCGGAAAGATTTTGATTGTAAG
>JBAVQT010000047.1:0-3312 GCA_049694295.1 Candidatus Acidiferrales bacterium | reverse complement strand
CGTGTCGGCGGAATTTGGATTGGCGCAGGCGTTGCTGCGGACCGGACACGCGGATCAAGCGAAAGAGCATCTGGCGCGATTCCAACACATGAACGCGGCAAAACTGGGGAAGCCCATCAGCTTCATTTACGGCGAGCAAGGAAAATATTCGCTGGCGCAGCAGATGCCGCCGGCGCCAGAGCCCGTGGGGGCGGCTATTCCCGTGCATTTCGTGAACGTGACGTCGCTGGCTGGATTTGCTGCTGGGAGGGCGGAGCGAGGGGTGCAGGCGGCGGGCGGGCGGCCGGTGAGCACGGTGCGGCGAGGCAAGAGGCCGCTGGGACGCGCGGCTGCCGGGGCGGCGACAGGCGAGGGGTCCGAGGGGTTGGCGCGGTTTCTGGGCAGCGGAGCTTGCGTGATTGATTACGACGGCGATGGGAAGCCGGATATTTTTCTGGTGGACGCGGACGGCAAGGGAAATGCGGCGCTGTATCGCAATCTGGGTGGCGGGAAATTCGCGGACGTGACGAAACAGGCGAAATTGGAAATGCATGGCGAAGGCGAGGGCTGCGCCGTGGGCGATTTCGATGCCGATGGGCGGCCCGATCTGGCGGTGAGTTTCAACGGGCGGGTGGCGCTCTACCACAACGAAAAAGACGGGACATTCAAGGATGTGACGGAGGCGGCGGGAATTCATACCGACGGATTGGCACTGGGCGTGACGTTTATCGATTTCGATCACGATGGCGATCTGGATCTCTATGTGACGCGATTCGCGGACTTCCCTCTCGACAATCCTGCGCAGCCGTTTACATTTCCGCCGGACACGGCGGCGCCGGGGAACGTGCTGTGGCGCAACAACGGAAACGGCACGTTTACGGAATGGACCAAGGAAACGGGGCTGGCGGGCGCGGGCCCGAGCGTGGGGGCGATCGGCAGCGACGTAAACAACGACCGGGCGATTGATTTTGTGGTGACCGGATGGCAGAAGGCTCCGGTGACGTATCTGAATCAGCGCGAGGGTGAATTTCGCGCGGCCACGCCGTGGACTTCGGAGATGCCGGGGCCGACGGCGGGCGTGGTGGCGCTGGACTACAACAAAGACGGATGGATGGATTTGGCGTTCACGCACTGGGCGCCGCCGGGCGTGAGTCTATGGCGCAATGTGGACGGAAAATCTTTCGAGCGCGTGGCGCTGCCGGACCTGGGATGGATGCGCGGCTGGGGAATCGCGCCGCTGGATTACGACAACGACGGCTGGGTGGACCTGGTGGCGGTGGGCGAGACTTTTTCCGGCGAGGGGCGAATCGCGCTGCTGCGGAATGAAGGCGCGGCGGGATTCCGCGACGTGACGGCGGAAACGGGGCTCGATAAAATCGCGCTGCACAATCCGCGCGGAGTGATTGCGTTTGATTTCGACGGCGACGGCAGCACGGATTTGCTGATCACCCAGAACGGATTGCCTCCGGTGCTGCTGAAGAACGAGGGCGGCGACGCGAACAACTGGCTGCGAGTGGCGCTGAAGGGCGAAAACGATAACAAGAGCGCAATCGGGACGAAGGTGGAACTCTACGCGGGCGCGCAGCAACAGAAATGGGAGATTCCGGGCGGCTCGGGTTATTTGGGACAGGGACCGGCGGAAATAGTGGCTGGGCTGGGGCACGAGCGCGGAGCGGACGTGGTGAGAATGCTGTGGCCGACGGGCGTGCTACAGGACGAATTGAACGTGGATGCGAATAAGACCGAGGCAGTGACGGAACTGGATCGGAAAGGCAGCTCGTGCCCGATTGTTTTCGTGTGGAACGGGCAGAAGTACGAATTTCTATCGGACATGATCGGGCCGGGGATTGTGGGGCACTGGGTGGGCCCGCACCGGCGCAACACACCCGACCCGGAAGAATATTTCAAGGTGGCGGGCGAGCAGGTGGCGCCGCACGACGGAAAAATTGAATTCAAGATGGTCGAGCCGATGGAAGAGCTGGATTATCTGGATCGCACGCGGCTGATCGCGGTGGATCATCCGGCGGACGTGGAGGTTTACCCGAACGAGCGATTTCTGAGCGAGCCTCCATTTCCAAAATTCCAAGTGATCGCCAGCGCCGACGCGCACGCGCCGCTGGGCGCATGGGACGATCGCGGGCACAATCTGCTGCCGTTGCTGGCCGACCGCGACCACAAATTCGTCACCGACTTCCCTGCCGCACCATACGCGGGATTCGCGGGGATGCATACGATCGAGATGGACATCGGTCCATGGGACGCTTCGAAGCCGCTGCGGCTGCTGATGGATGGCTTCACGGATTATTTCAGCGCGAGTTCGATGTATGCGGCGTGGCAGGCGGGGATTGAGCCGGTGCCGCCATACGTGGAGGCGATGACAGGGCCGAACCAGTGGGTGCGCGTGGTGGATGATATGGGATTTCCGGCGGGGCTCGAACGGACGATGGTGGCGGACCTGACGGGCAAGTTGCCGGAGGGCACGCGGTTTATTCGCATCACTACGAATTTGAAAGTGTATTGGGATCGGATTCGGGTGGACAATTCGGCGGCGGATTTGCAGTACAAGCTGACGGAAGTGCCGCTGGCGGACGCGAATTTGTCTTTTTACGGGTATCCGCGAGTGGTGGAAGGCAAGCAGGCAAACGATTTGACGTACGTGTACGAGGATGTGAGCGCGACGGGGCCTTACACGCGGCAAACGGGAAACTACACGCGGTATGGCGACGTGAGCGATCTGGTGAGCGCGTCGGATAATAAGTATGTGATTTTCGGGTCTGGCGATCAGGTGTCGGTGGACTTTGACGCGACGCATTTACCGGATTTGCCGGACGGATGGACGCGCGATTATTTCTTCTATGCGGATGGTTTCGCGAAGGATATGGATTTTTACGCGGCGCACGGAGATACCGTGTCGCCCATGCCATTCCATACGGCGACGCCATATCCGTATCCGGCTGGGACGGCGTACCCGAGCGACCTCGATCATCTGAAATACGAATTGGAGTACAACACGCGGGGAGTGGCGGGGCCGGCGGGACCGGCGTTTCAATTCGACTACATTAACGACAGCAAGAGCGACGACGCGACAAAACCGTGAGATCGCGGCTATTTGGCCGACCGGGCGCTAGCCTAGGCCCGTACGAATTCATGGAATTGATTAGCTTCCCTCAACAAGGCCCGCTTTTAGGCTGCGCGCTCGTGGTTCAGTTTAAGCAAACGTTCCAAGAGTTCGGCGTCTGTCAGCGTTGAAGGCCAGCCATAGGCAGCGAACACGGCTTCATCCAGCTTGCGGTGCGCCTCGGCCAGCCACGCGGGGCGCGCGTTGTACAGATT
>JBAVQT010000046.1:0-10427 GCA_049694295.1 Candidatus Acidiferrales bacterium | reverse complement strand
GGCAGAAATCCGCCCTGCGCCAGCGCCTTGCAGAGACGCGGAAAATCCGCGAACGCGGTGTTGGCCGAAAGCGAAAGAATCACCAGCACCGAAGCCACCGTGAAGTAGTAAAACCATCCGCGCCCTGAAACGGCCGCAACCACCATCGAAAGCACGCTTTGATAGCCCGGCTGGCCGGGATCGGTGGCCACAATCCCGTAAGCGCGAATCAGATAGGCGATCCCTGCCAGCAGCACGATCAGCAGGCCAATGATGACCGTCAGCGTGCGCTGCGCGTTGCGCACCGTCGGCTCGCGAAACGCGCGAACGCCGTTGCTCACCGCTTCGACGCCCGTCATAGCCGTGCAGCCGTTGGAAAATACCTGGAGCACCAGCCACAAGCTGATCGACGTGATCACCGGCAGCGCCGCATGCGGCGGCGCAACCACCGCGACGGGATGCCCGCCCGCCAGCACCGTCTTCGTGACGCCGATACCGATCACGCAAAGCAGCGATCCCAGAAACGCGTACGTCGGGATCATGAAGACCAGTCCCGCCTCGCGCAGCCCGCGAAGATTCACGATCGTGATCGCGATCAGGATCGCCAGGCAAATCCCCAGCGAGTGCGGTAAAAGTCGCGGCACGGCCGAAACCAGTGCGCCCACTCCCGCGGAAATTCCCACGGCCACCACCAAAATGTAATCCAGCATCAGCGCAGCCGCCGCCAACACGCCCGGATACGTTCCCAGATTCTCGGACGCAACGGTGTAGGAGCCGCCGCCCCCGGGATATGCCGCGATCGTCTGGCGATACGAAAAATAAACGATTGCCAGCAGCGCGATGATGCTGAGGCTAACGGGAACGATATACGCGACGCCCGCCGCGCCCAGTGGAATCAACAGCGTAAGCGCCGCTTCGGGGCCATACGCTGCGGAGCTGAGCGCATCGAGCCCGAAAATAGGAATTCCGGCGGAGACGCCCACTTGCTCGGCCCGCTCGTCCCACGTGGGCAGCGGTCTGCCGAGAACGATGTCGACTAAGGACATGAATTTTCCCGCGGCGCTAGATTTTCGTCTCGGACGTGCGGGCCGCGTCGGAGTGGAAGATGGCGTTGCGGACGCGCTTCATGGTTTTTTTCGCGACTCGGCGCGCCGCGTCGGAACCAGTGTCGAGAATGTCCCAGACCTTTTGCGGTGCCGCTTCGTATTCCTTGCGTTTCGCCTGGATCGGCTCGATCCAGTGGACCAGGCTCTCAGCCATGATTTTCTTGCAGTCCACGCAGCCGATCGCCGCCGAGCGACAGTCGCGGTCGATTCGCGCCACGGTATCGGCCGACGCGCCATTTTCGGGCGTCGAAAAAAGTTTGTGCCATGCGAACACCGGGCAGATTTCCGGCCGTCCCGGATCGGTGCGGCGCTGGCGTTGCGGGTCGGTCATCATATTTCGGACCTTGCCGCGAATTTCGTCCGGCGGATCGGAAAGCCAGATGGCGTTACCGTAGGATTTCGACATCCGCCGGCCGTCGAGCCCGGGCAGCCGCGGCGTTTCGGTGGGAACGTACGCAGGTTCGCGCAGCACTGAATCCACGCGAAAGAATTTCGCGTCACGTCCCATTTTATCGAGAAAATTCTGAACGCCATCTTCCGCGGCGCGCTGCTTAAAAATCCAGGGATTCTTGGCTGCCACCTCGGCTCCCGACGCGCCCTTCTCCTGCAGCGCAGGCGGAAAGGCTCCGATCTTGAGCACCACGTCTTTCAGCGCATGTTCGTTCTTTTTTTCGAAAAGCTCGGGCTTCACCTGAAATCCGTAATGCGTATTGAATTTGCGGACCACTTCGCGCGTCAGCTCCACGTGCGGCGCCTGATCCTCGCCCACCGGCACCAGCAGTTCTTTTTTCGGCTCGCCATACATCACGATGTCCGCGGACTGCAGCAGCGGATAGCCCAGAAACCCATAGGTTCCCAGGTCGCGGTCCTTCAGATTTTCGATCTGTTCTTTGTAGGTCGGAACGCGCTCCAGCCACGAGAGCGGCGTGATCATCGAAAGCAGCACATGCAGTTCCGCATGCTCTAGGATCGATGACTGCACGAACAATGTGGATTTCGCAGGGTCGAGGCCAACGGAAAGCCAGTCCGTGGCGACTTGCAGCGTGTTTTCCGCGACGGATGACGTGTCTTCGTAATGCGTGGTCAGTGCGTGCCAGTCCGCGACGAAAAAAAAGCACTCGTATTCGTTCTGCAGCTTGAGCCAGTTGGAAAGCGCTCCGAAATAATGCCCGAGATGCAGCCGGCCGGTGGGCCGCATGCCGCTCAGTACACGTTTAGGTTTCGAGGTTGCCGCCACTGAGAGGGTGTCTCCGTTTTGGATCGCGAACTCTTCACGCGCGCCCCCGATTCGGACCGCGCGCATCAAGAGTTTAGAGGAAAAAGCGAAAACGTCAAACTTTGCAGCTTGCCGTCAGCGCGCGGGCGACCCCAGCAGATCGCGAGCGATCACCGTGCGCTGCATTTCAGAAGTGCCTTCGTAGATGGTGAGCACGCGAGCGTCGCGATAGAAGCGTTCGACGTCCGATTCGCGCGAGAAGCCCATCGACCCGTGAATCTGCACCGCGCGAGCGCACACCCGATTCGCCATTTCGCTCGAGTAGAGTTTGGCGCGCGCCGAAGCGGCGCCCAGCGGACCGCGCGATTCCCTGCCCTGCGGCGCCGCTTCTGCGGCTCCCGCATCTCCATCTTTGCGCCCTTCGGTTTCATCTTTCTTCCGCGAATCCATGTCCCGCAGGAACGCAGCACGATACGTCAGCGCCCGCGCGGCCTCGATTTCAGTCTGCAAGTCGGCCAGCATCCACTGAATCGCCTGCCGCTCGGCGATCGGCTGTCCAAAAGTCCGCCGCTGCTTCGCGTATCGCACCGAAGCCTCCAGCGCGCCCTGGGCAATCCCGATCGATTGCGCCGCGATCCCGATGCGCCCGCCATCGAGCGACCCAAATGCGATCTTGAGTCCTTCGCCTTCGCGGCCCAGAAGATTTTCCGCCGGCACGCGACAGTCTTCAAGCACCAGCTCGGCAGTCCGCGATAGATGCAGCCCCATTTTTTCTTCGTAGCGGCTCACGCGAAAACCCGCAAAGCCCGGCTCGACCAGAAATGTCGAAATGCCGCGCGAACCAGACGCGGGGTCGGTATCCGTCCGCGCAAAAACAAGGTAAACGCCCGCGGCTCCGCCATTCGTAACCCACGATTTCGTGCCGTTGAGCACGTAGTGATCGCCGTGCCGCACCGCGCGTGTCTGCAGCGCGCTCGCATCGGAGCCGGCCTGCGGCTCGGTGAGGCAAAAGCTTCCGAGAATGGCGCCGTGCGCGAGCGGCACCAGGTATTTCTCACGCTGGGCGTCCGTGCCATGCCTCCAGATCGGAACCGCCGCCACGGAATTGGTCACGCTGAGCGCCACGGCAAACGAAGCATCCACGCGAGCGACCTCCTCAAGCATCACCACGTAGCTGATCGTATCCGTTGCGGTCCCTCCCCAGCGTTCCGGAATCAGCATGCCGCAGCAGCCAAGTTCCCCCAGGCGGCGCAGTTCCATCGCGGGAAATTTTCCGGCGCGGTCATACTCCCGCAGAATCGGCCGCACCTCCGTCTCCATGAACTGGCGAACGGTGTCGCGGATCAAGAGCTGGTCGGAAGTGAAGGAAAAATCCATTAAGTTACTCAGCCATCCGCAAATCTAACTCGCCGGCGCATCCGTCTTAGGCGCCTTGAGTTTCAGGGTCACCTGATTCACTTCACCTTTCTTTTTCAACCGCACGTGAACTTTCTCGGTGACAGGCAGCAGTTGGTGCGCCGAGGCCGTCACCTGATATTCACCGGGCGCCAGGCCATCGAGTGTAAACGTCCCCATGCCGTCCGTGTTCACGTTGCGCGAATCGTGCGCGGCGAGATTGGTGACCACCACGGTGGCTCCGCCAACTGGGTTTCCGTGATTATCGACCACTTTGCCGACCAGCGATGCCACGGACGAAGAAGCGGGCGCCGCCGAGAAGCCATGCGCCACGGCCGTGCGGCCAAAAGCCAGCGGCGAAACCGAAAGCAGTATCGCAGGGATAAAAAGGAAGCGATTGCGGATCGAGCTCATGGGACCTCCGATAATTGCGGGAGTAGGTTCGCACGGAAAGCGGCGCCAGCCCAAGTAGGTTTTTCAGTCGTCCTCAAAATGATCCCTAATTTCAATTCCCACCAGGCCCGCCCATCGCCAGTCCCGCCGCGTCGTTTCATTTACTCATCGGGCAAAACACCGTGCAACGGACTGCCTCGAACGCTGCCGGAAGGCGTATGTTGAGGCATCGGGCATTCCTAGGCAAACGTTCAGGCGCTCGGCCTCCACGTGCAACCCGATACTGACGAAAATCCGGAGTGCCTGTTGTGGAAGTTGGGCCATGCAAGTAAGCGATCAGCCGAAGTCCGGCTTGAATTTCGACCAGAGCTGCGCGGACACGCCACGAAGCGTGCGTTTTTCGCCGATGGGCAGAGTTCAACGCAACACCCTGACGCGGTGCGCGGCAAGCGAGGCTACGATGATTCGAGCAATTCCAGTTCGGTGGACGCCTCCGTCCTTGGCAGTTGCTGCCTTCGCGGTTGGCGCGCTCCTGCTCTCCACGCCACGTCCGGTGGCGGCGCAGTCGGATTACACGGTCATCAACGTCGAGGACGGCGGCACGATCAGCGGCGTGGTCAAATGGTCCGGTCCGGTGCCCAAAATTCCCGAACTGCCGATCACCAAGGACCCAAAAATTTGCGATCCGGAATCGCGGAAGACCCGTGACCTCGAGCGCCTCGAGATTAATTCCGATAACGAAGTGGCTAACACCGTCGTGTTCCTGCGCGGCATCACCAGAGGCAAAGCCATGGACCTCCCCGATGCGCGCCAGCACCTCAATCAGGATACCTGCCGCTACGTGCCGCACGTGATGATCGTGCCGCAGGGCGGAAATCTGCAGATTAAAAGCAGCGATCCCGTGCTGCACACCGTGCAGATGTTCGGCGCGGCTACCAACAACATTCCCTTTCCTTTTCAAAATCAATACATCCCGGTGGCGCTGCATCAGAATGGCGTCGTCGAATTGAAATGCAACGCCGGCCATGTCTGGATGAACGCCGTGCTGCTCGTCGTCAAGCATCCTTACTACTCGGTCACCGACGAGCATGGCGAATTCAAGCTCACCAACGTTCCGCCCGGCGAGTACGAAATCGTGGCATGGCATGAGGGCTGGCAGATTCTCTCGGAAGCCAAGGTGCTCGACGTCGGCGCGCAGGTGGAAGTGAAGCGCCCGATGTACAGCTCGCCCGAAAGCTGGACGAAAAAGGTAACCGTGAAGCCCGGCGAGCCGAGCACGGTGGATTTCACGCTTTCCGAAAAACACGAATAGATTTTCGCGAAAGCCGGCCGGCGTCTGACTCCAAAAATGAAGCTTGCGCCGCCTTGCCCGCGCGCCCAAGTCGCTGGCGACGCAAGGCGAATCGCGACGCGAGGTCTCTCGAAAATCCTCTAAAGCTTAACCAAATCGCGAAGCCGTCTGGTCTGCGCGCGTGCCACCGGCACTTCGCTCGAGCGCTTGTCATTCATTTTCAGCATGTAACTGGATTTAAACCACGGTACCACTTCCTTGATGTGGTTGATGTTCACCAAATAAGATCGGTGCGCGCGCCAGAATTTGTCCGCATCCAGCGCCGCGGCCAGTTCCTCGATCGTCCGGAAATTCGAAACGCCTTCCACTTCGCGCGCGAAAATCGTGATCGCGCCATCTTGTATCGCGGCGTAGATCACGTCGTCCGCGTCCACCAGAAACATCCGCGATTGCGATTTAATGAGCAGCTTGGCCGGCTGGGCCTCGCGCGCCGCTGGCATCGAAAGCTGTCCCACCAGCGACTCCAGACGCTCCACCGGTGAAGTCTGCGAATCGTGCATTTTTTTGGCGCGTTGAATGGCCTTGGCGATGCGCGCTTTGTCGAATGGTTTCAGGACGTAATCCACCGCATTCACATCGAACGCCTGAATGGCGTAATTGTCGAAGGCTGTCGCGAACACGATCTGCGGCATGCGCAGTTTGCGCTCCACCAGTTTCTTGATCACGCCGAATCCGTCCAGGCCCGGCATCTGCACGTCGAGGAACACCAGATCGGGTTCATGCTCCTTGATCAGCGCGATCGCTTCCAGCCCGTTTTTTCCCTGGGCCACCACGTGGACATCGGGAAATGAACGCAGCAGAAACGCCAGCTCATCGCGCGCCGGACGCTCGTCGTCGATGATAAGTGTCTTCATCATGCGCCAGAAGTATATGCAGGGGCGCACGGCAGGTAAAGGACGCCGAGCAAATCGAAGTAGAGGAACTGCTTCGCCCCCGCCTGCGGTAGAATCGCGGTTCGCCGGAAGTCTCGAAGGCAGCCCGAAAAAGAGGAGAACCAGTGGCCACAGGATCAAGGTTGCGCGTGGTGCGCCCGAGAAAGCGAGCGCGCGTAATCGATCGCGAAATCATGTTCACCGGAAAAGTTTTCGACGTCACCCGGGAGACTATCATCGAGCCCAGCGGAGTCCGCGCCACGCGAGACTACGTCGTGCATCCCGGCTCGGTGGTCGTGCTGCCGGTCTTGGTTGACGGCAGGATCGTGCTGATTCGCCAGTATCGCCACGCCGCGGGCGCCTCGTTGTGGGAGCTGGTCGCCGGCCGCAAAGATGAAGGAGAATCTTTCGAGGAGGGCGCGCGCCGGGAATTGCGGGAGGAGACCGGATACACCGCCAGGCGCGTCCGCCGCCTGATCGAGTTGTTTCCCAGCCCGGGATTCGTGATGGAAAAAATGGTCATCTTCCTCGCCGAAGGATTGACGAAGGGCGCGGCCCAGCCCGAAGAAGACGAACGCATCGAGACCAGGATTCTCAAGCTCCGCGAAGCCGAGCGTTGGATTCGCACCGGAAAGATTCACGACGCCAAGACCGCAGCCGGGATTTTGTATTATTCGAAGTTCGTCGCCAGGCGTGGGAAGCGGTAGCGGATCAGACTTCAGAGCTCCCAACAAACACGAGGCCGGAAATGGAAAACAAGGAAGTAGCGAAAGTTTTGCGAGAAACCGCCCGCCTGCTGGAAATTGACGGCGCCATGATCGGCCGCTACCGCAGCTACGAAAAAGTGGCCGAGCTGCTCGATAGCCTGCCCGAACGCATCGATGAGCTCGCCAAGGACGAGAAAAAACTCCGCGAACTTCCGGGCGTCGGCGAGGGCATGGCCGAGCATATCCACGAAGTCCTCAAGACCGGCGATTACACCCTGCGGCAGAAGCTGCTCAAGAAATATCCTGCCACGATCCTGCAGCTGCTCGAACTGCAATCGCTGGGGCCGAAGAAAGTGGCTTTCTTGTGGTCGCATTTCAAAGTCGCCACAATTGAGGGCCTGGAAAAGCTTGCGCAAGAAGGAAAGCTCCGCGATCTACCGGGATTCGGCGAGAAGAGCGAAGAAAATATCTTGAAGGCCACGGCCCTCGCGAAGAAGTCCGCTGGCCGCTTCCGTCTCAACGTCGCGGACGAGACGGCGCAGAAACTCGCAATCTATATTAAGGAGGCGGGCCCGGCAGTCGAGTCGGTCACGCCGGCGGGTTCGCTTCGCCGCGGACGCGAGACGGTTGGCGATCTCGACCTGCTTGTAACCATGAGACCCGGACGCGACAAACAAAAAGATGTGGACGCCGTCGCGACTCACATTTTGAAGTATTCCGAAATCGACCAGACCCTGGCCCACGGCGAAAATAAAGTCAGCGTCCTCCTCCGCAGCGGACTGCAGGTGGACGTGCGCCTCCTCGAAAAAGACAGTTTCGGAGCCGCGCTCCTGTATTTTACGGGCTCGAAGGAGCACAACGTTGCACTCCGCGGCCGCGCTCAGGAAATGGGCTGGACCCTCAATGAATACGCGCTGACCACGCTCAAGGGCGGCCGAGTGGTAGCCAGCAAAACCGAGGAAGAAATCTACGCCAAGCTGAAACTCGAATACATCGAGCCCGAGCTGCGCGAAAACACCGGAGAAATCCTTGCGGCCGAGGAAGGCCAGCTGCCCAAGCTGGTGAAGCTCGCGGACATTCGCGGCGACCTGCAGATGCACACCACCGCTTCCGACGGACGCAACTCGATCGAAGAAATGGGCCTGGCCGCCAAAGCGCTGGGCTACGCGTACATCGCCCTCACCGATCACTCCAAGGCCGTGACCGTGGCAAACGGCATGGACGAAAAGCGCACTCTCGAACAGATCCGAAAAATTCGCGCCGCTCAGGAAAGCGTTCCCGGCATTCGACTGCTGGCCGGCATCGAAGTCGACATCCTGAAAAATGGATCGCTCGATCTCGACGGTGAAGTCCTCGCGCAGCTCGATGTCGTGGTCGCCTCCGTGCACTCCTACATGAATTTGGAACGCCAGGAGATGACCGAACGCCTGCTCGCCGCAATTGAAAATCCCTACACTCAAATCATCGCCCACCCCACGGGACGCCTGGTGCTCCGGCGCGAACCCTTCGACTACGATATGGAAAAAATTCTGGACGCCGCGAAACAATATGGCGTGGCCATGGAGTGCAACGCCTATCCCGACCGCTTGGATTTGAAGGACGTCCATTTGCGGATGGCCAGGCAGCGCGGCGTGAAAATCGTGGTTTCCACCGATTCTCACACCACCGGGAATTTGAAATTCATGAAATACGGAGTGGAAACCGCCCGCCGCGGATGGATTGAGAAAAAAGAAGTCATCAACACGCTGGGTTACGAGGAATTCATCGCGGCCCTGCGCGCCAAGCCCGGCGCAGCAAAAAATTCCACGGCCATCGCTGAACGCCGCGCCGCGCCAGCCAAGAAAGCCAGGAAGAAGTCGGCTTAGCAACCGTCGGCGCTTGCCAGAGTCCCAAGCGCCAGCCGGGCCACGCCGCCACGGAACATTTTGGATGCCAATTGCGTAACTTCAAATGACCGCGCGACCGCCTGCGCCAGGCAGCCTCACAGGCGCACGCCCAGCGGAACCCAGGAGGACGGCGCATGACAAGATTAACCCGGTTTGCAGGCTTGGCAGCGATGGTGGCCGCAGCGGCAATCGCAGCGGGCGCGACGGCGACTTCGGCTCGCGCCGATCAATGGCAAAAAACCTATCAGATCAGCGGCCGCGCGAATTTGGCGGTCGCCACCGGCGATGGTGACGTAACTATCGCCTCGGGCGGCGGCAAACAAATCATCGCCAAGGTCACCACCCAGGGCTGGAAGATTGGCCCGAATGACATCCAGATAGTCGAGAGCCAAAGCGGCGACCAGGTCTCCATCGAACTGAAATTTCCGCACTGGAACTGGACCTGGGGCGGCCTGCACAACAAGTCCGTGCATGTGGATCTGCAGGTGCCCAGCGACCTCGATGCCAATATTCGCACCGGCGATGGAAATATCGAGGCCCAACACATTGGCGGCAATCTGGAATTCAACACTGGCGACGGAAATATCACCGCCGCCGGCGTCAAGGGCGCCACGCGCCTGCGCACCGGCGATGGCAACGTGACCGGACAGGATTTCGACGGCACGCTCGAAGCCTCCAGCGGCGACGGCAATCTCTCGCTGCGCGGAAGATTTGACGCCATCAACGTGAAGTCCGGCGATGGCAATATTGACATCGAGGCCGGCGCAGGCTCGAAGGTCGCGCAGACCTGGTCCGTGCAGTCCGGTGACGGCCACATCACTTTGCGCGTGCCTCCGGATTTGCAGGCCGACCTCGAAGCGCGCACTGGAGACGGATCCGTGACGCTCGATATTCCGGTCCAGGTCTCGGGGTCGCTCAGCCACTCATCGGTCAGCGGAAAAATGAACGGCGGCGGCGGCGAAATTTCCCTGCATTCCGGTGACGGCTCGATCCATCTGGAAAAAATTTAGCCCCACCCGAAATCGAGAGTCGAAAGTCTACAGTTGGCAAGAAAGGGCGCCGGAGTTCAACCCGGCGTCTTTTCCTTTTTTGCGTGAATTTCGTATCAAGCCTCGCCGGCTGGCCGCCCCAGGCAGAGCACTCCAGGTGTTGAATCGTCCATGCGGAGCCTCGAATCTAAGTATGTACAGACATGCAACGGATTGCCCGAGGCCGTGGGCCAAGGGACACATAAGTTCCCACTGACGCAGTACTGGAACCTGCAATCTTGTTCCTAAAGGGTTGCAAACGGGCAGGATACAGCAATCCGCCGATTGGCTCGATGCGTGCCATAAGCAAGACTGAGTGACCGACGGGAGGGGCCCGATGATCGCGTTCGTAATGATGGGAGTGCTGGCAGTCTTGGGTTTTCTCTGTGTTTCCGGCGCGCTCGCGGGCGCACTCCGAAAGAAATAATCGCATCACCCCACACGCGCCCGACCAGGGCGGCAAGCCGGCGCGCGCCCTTTAACCGCAACAAAAA
>JBAVQT010000045.1:0-4010 GCA_049694295.1 Candidatus Acidiferrales bacterium | reverse complement strand
GGTCTATCATATTCCGGGAGCGCACTAATGTCGGAACACGTCGTCCCAGTCAAAACCTATGTCATCGTCTTCGTGGCGCTGATGATTCTCACCGCGCTCACCACGGGAGTCGCTTTCTTCGATCTGGGCCGCTTCAACGCCGTCGTCGCACTCGCCATAGCCGTCACCAAGATGCTCCTGGTCCTGCTCTTCTTTATGCACCTCAAATACTCCGTGGGCATGACGCGCCTCACCATCTTCGTCGGCTTCTTTTTCCTCGCCATCCTCGTAGCATTCACCCTATCCGATGAGCTGACCCGCGGCTGGAGTCCCACGCCAGAGACCTGGAACGCCCTGGTCCCGCTCGCCCGCGGCCTCTTCTAGTTTTTGGTTTGGCCCTGCAGAATCTGCAAAATATGAAGTAGCTCAGGTCTCTCGCCTTTTTTGTCTCTTGGCGCTTCCAAGGTAAGACCTGAAGCTCTCGCGCCGTCGGAGAACACAACCGGTGCAAGCTGCGTTTCACCCGGGGAAATCTGGCGCTTTCTCGGGCCCCGCCGGGCGTCGTCTCCGCCAATCACAACTCACCACTCTCGAGTCACGATTTCTTCTCAAATGCCCGATCGATTTTCGCCGCCAAAATAAAATCGCTCTCCGTCAATCCATCGATCTTATGCGTCCACGTAGTCACCACCGCCTTGCCCCATCCCAGTAAAATATCCGGATGATGTCCCTGCTCCTCCGCTATCGCTCCCGCGCGATTCACAAACGCCAGCGCCTGCGCGAAATCCGGAAACGCATATGCCCTGCTGATGTGATGGCCTTCGGTCACCTTCCACTCCGGCACCTGCGCTGCCAGCGCCTCCAGTTCTTTGCCGGCCAATGGCGGCACGCCTCCCCGGCACGGAAGGCATGTCTTATTCGCCAGATCGCTCATCTTTTCTCGCCTCCACAGCGCCGGTCGCGCCGCTTCCTTGCTGCAACTTCGCGCCCTTCCAGATTTTCTCGCCGCGCTATGCTCGCCCGGCCGCAGCCGATCGCTTCTCGATATACTCCCGCAGGTACGCCTCAAACGCCACTTCCAGCTTCTGCGCCACGGGCCCCGGAGCCGCCGCGATTTTCCTTCCATTGATCTCGCTCACCGGCCGCAAGTTGCGGTTCGTCGAAGAAATAAACACTTCCTCCGCCACATACAAATCTTCCGGCAGCAGCGTCCGCTCTTCCACCGGCGCGCCCGCGCCAGCTCCGATTTCCAATAGCACGCTGCGCGTCACGCCCTCCAAGCAGCCCGACGCCAGCGGCGGCGTTGTCACTCGTCCGCTCCGCACGCAAAATATATTTGCCGCCGTGCACTCGGCCACTTCGCCGCGCTCGTTCAGCAGCACCACCTCGTCGAATCCCTCTTCCTGCGCTTCGTGCAAGGCCCACACGTTATCGAGCCACGACGTCACCTTCACCCCCGCCAGCGGCGAAGCCGCATATCGCCCGTGCTCGCGCAGTCCCAGCCGCGCCGTCTCGCGGTACGCCGGCAACCCAGCCGAACACAAGATCAGGTCCGCGCGGGGCATCGTCTCGTCGCTCCGCCAAAACCCCGTCTGATTGAAAATCACGTAGATCCTGGCGCAGCCCTCTCGCACCTCGTTCGCGCGCAGCACTTCGTCCAGTTGCCCCCGCACCACCTCAGCCTCAAACGGAAACGGGCAATGCACCCTCGCTGCGTCGCGCTCCACTCGCTTCCAGTGCCGCTCAAACGCAAACGGCACGCCTTCCACCACGCGAATCGTCGTAAACAATCCCCACCCGCTCAGCAATCCGCCCTGTCCGGGCGAAAGCCGCGCCTGCTCGATGGGCAGCAAACGGTCGTTGTGAAATACCATGCGATGAATCATTCCGCTCCCCAGCCTCCGAGTTGCCTCGAAATCCTGCCCTGGTGGTTGCCAGGTCCGCCAGTCGCGTCTCCATTCTAACCCACCGGCCGCAGCCTGAATATCGGCCCGGCTCTTCGCTTCCGTCGCCGAATCGCCATTGCCGTCCTCGACACGCACCCCGCCCAACCACATGGACACTCCCCTCGCCCAAACCTACATTGGTAGGAGCTATCTCCCAGGAGAATTCGTGCGAACCATCGTCTGCCGAGTGCTTATCAGTGTCTTGATCGCGGGGCTCGTCTCGCTTCCAGCTTCCGCCGCGCAGCAGCAGCCGATCGCCGCCGTCACCCAGGCCCAGGACGCCACTCTGGATGGCCAGGCCGCCATCACCGGTGCCAGCATCTACGCCGGCGAGACGCTCTCGACGGGCGCGGGCGGTTCCCTGCGCGCCACCATCGGCACCGGCCAGCTTTCGTTGCGGCCCGCGTCCAGCGTGACGCTCCAGCAATCCGATGACTCGCTCCAGCTAAGTCTCACCAGCGGCGCCGTCGCCTTTTCGCTGCCCGCTTCCAATCAATTTGAGGTTGAGACGCCGGTCGGCACCGTTCGTTCCGTCGGCGATTCGGGCATGGCCTCCGCCGAAATCACCATCGCCAGCAGCACCGAGATCATTATTTCTGCCATCGCGGGCGATTTTGAAATCGACCGTCCCTGCGAAAAACACGTCATTCACGCCGGCAGCACCTACAGTGCGAGCCTGGAAGCGGACACAGGAAAATCCAGCAAGTGCGCCGATAAATTCAGTCCCGCGGTGAATCAGCACCTGGTGGTGAAACTGGTAGCCGCGGGAGTCGTCGCGCTCGCCGCCATCCTGATTTACAGCCATGCGTCCGAAAGCCCTTCGACAATGAAGTAAAAACAGCGAGCCGCAAACTGCGTTTGCTACAGTTTTGGCCCTGGCAGTGGTCCTTACAGCCTCCGCCTTTGATTTCCCTTTCATCGTTCGAGGCGTCGTCAGACCGAAGAGCCGCCACCAGAGACTCGGCGTACCCGGTGCATCACTGTCAACGTCGGCGGTGCGACAGAATGTGCGGAACACCGGGGAAAATCGTCTCGCGAATCAAGTTCCGCTCGCAGGCATTGCCTGGAGCGAGCTTTGGATTTGTCTTTCGCGCTCACATCCAGACGCCGCAAAATTCCGAAACAAGGAAAACCAATTCACTCGCCCATGCGCCACGCTGCTCGAAATTCCTTGCGATAGTCCGGCGCGTACACCTCCACGGTCCGGCACATCTCATACAATCTCGAACGAATCCGTCTACCCACCCGATCTGCCAGCGAATCCTCGATCGCTGGCGCTCGCATCCCCGCGACGCGTCCGGCCGTGCCGCCCGTCGTGCCACTCGCCGCGCCTGCCGCCTCCGCATCCAGGTAGTTTGTCGTCAGTAGCGTCACGCGCTTCTCGTTGTATCGCGTGTTCAAGACATGCCCGACCGTTTCCAGCGCCCACGGAGAGGGTTTGCTCGATCCCACGTCATCCAACACCAGAATTTCCGCCTTCAGCACCGGCTCGAGCACACCCATCTCCGTCGCCTGGCTCTCTGCGTTGTAACTCTCCTGAATTTCTTTCAGCAGTTCGCGGTAATCGTAGAAAAGTCCCGAATGCCCGCGCAGCGTAATCTGCTTCAGCGCCGCCACCGCCAGATGGGTCTTCCCCACTCCACACGGTCCCATCAACAGCAATCCGTGTTCGGACCCTGCTGGAAATTCCGCCGCGAACCGCTCCACCACCAGTTTGGCCTGCGCCAGGCTCCTGCTCCACGATTGCTGCTGGTCGCGTGGAGCAGTCTCGATTTCGTTGTCGGTCTCGTAATTTTCGAAATCGCAATGCCGGTAGCGCTCCGGCACCCGCGCCCGCTGCAGCGCCCGCTCCGTGCGGTCACCAGTGGTGCAATCGCACGGCACGGCCCACACTGTCTTCGCCGCTTCAGCTGCCGGCGATCCGCGTTTGCCTGCCGCCACCGCCTGCGCGCCCGCAACCGTCTGCTCTACAATTTTCCATCCGCTGCCCTGACACTTCTCGCAATCCGCTCGCGCCATACTCAGAAGCATAAGCGGCCCGCGCGCGCCGCGCAAGCACACCCCCGCCTGTGAATCCTCGCGCAC
>JBAVQT010000044.1:0-4305 GCA_049694295.1 Candidatus Acidiferrales bacterium | reverse complement strand
ACTTTGTCCCGGGCCTCGACGTGCGAGTTTTATTCGGATTGCTGCCGCGCGACCGGCCGAGTTTAGTGCAAGTTTAGTGCACCGGAGCCGCAGGCGGCTGGTCCTGACCGCGATCGCCGCCCGAGATGGGGCGGACTGGTTTAACTTCGAATTTCCCGAGCGCGATTTCCAGGGCCTGCTCCGCGGTGCGGACGAAGTGGACTTGCATGCCCTCGAGTAGATCGGCCGGCAAATCTTCCTGCACATTAGGCTCATTTTCCGACGGCAAGATCACTTCGCGAATTCCCGCGCGCTTGGCGCCCAGCACCTTTTCCTTGATTCCGCCGACCGGCAAAACAATTCCTGAAAGTGAAATTTCGCCGGTGATGGCGACGCGCGGACGCACGGGACGTCCGGTGAGCAAACTGACCAGCGCCGTGACCATGGCGACGCCGGCGGAAGGACCGTCTTTCGGCACCGCGCCCGACGGCACGTGAATGTGCAGATCGAGCTTGCGGAAGAAGTCGGGGTCCACGCCGTAACGATCGGCGTTGGAGCGGACCCAGGAGAGCGCGGCGCGCATGGACTCCTGCATGACTTCGCCGAGATGGCCGGTCATGGTGAAGGCTTTGCCTCCGCGCATCTTGCTGGCTTCGATGAAGATGATATCGCCGCCGACGGGCGTCCACACCAGGCCAACAGAAACGCCGGGCTTTTGGACGCGTTCTTCCACTTCTTTTTCGAGGCGGAATTTGGGAATGCCCAGGGCCTCGCGCAGCACCGCGGGCGTGACGATGAGTTTTTCCGTTTTGCCTTCGGCGAGGCGGCGAGCCTGCTTGCGAATCAGAGTGCCGATTTCGCGCTCGAGATTGCGCACGCCAGCTTCGCGGGTGTAGTGGCGAATCAGCTCGTGCAGCGCCTCGTCGGTGAATTCAATCTGCTCGCCGAGGGCCAGGCCATGCTCCTTGGTTTGACGCGCGATGAGGAAGCGCTTGGCGATGTGAACTTTTTCCTCCTCGGTGTAGCCGGGGAGTTCGATGATCTCCATGCGATCGCGCAGCGGCTCGGGAATCGGATCGAGCCAGTTGGCGGTGGCGACGAAGAGGACTTTCGAGAGATCGAACGGCACGTCGAGATAGTGATCGCGGAAGGTGGCGTTCTGCTCGGGATCGAGGACCTCCATGAGCGCCGCGGCCGGATCGCCGCGGAAATCGCGCCCGAGCTTGTCCACTTCATCGAGCATCAGCACCGGGTCCAACGATTCGGCGCGCTTGATGCCTTGAATGATCTGGCCGGGCAAAGCGCCGATGTAAGTCCGGCGATGGCCGCGAATTTCCGCTTCGTCGTGCATGCCGCCGAGCGAAATGCGGTGGAACTTGCGTCCGAGGGCGCGAGCGATGGATTTGCCGAGCGAGGTCTTGCCCACGCCCGGAGGGCCTACGAAGCAGAGGATCGGACCTTTCATTCCGGGCTGAAGTTTTTTGACGGCGAGAAAATCGAGAATGCGATTTTTGACTTTCTCGAGGTCGTAATGATCCTCGTCGAGAATGGCCTGCGCCTTGGGAATGTCAATTTCCTCGGTGCCGGTGCTTTTGGCCCAGGGCAGCGAAGTCATCCATTCGAGATAGGTGCGCGAGACCATGTATTCGGCGGAGGCCGGAGTCATGCGCGCGAGGCGCTTGAGTTCGCGGTCGCACTCTTTCTTGGCCTCGACGGACATGCCAGACTCTTCCACTTTTTTGCGGAGTTCGTCTATTTCGGCCTGGCCATCGTCGGATTCACCCAGCTCTTTTTGAATTGCTTTCATCTGTTCGCGCAGGAGGAATTCACGCTGGCTCTGGTTGACCTGCTCCTGAACCTGCTCGTGAATTTTATTGCGGAGCTCGAGAACTTCCTTTTCCTTGGTGAGTTCGTTGATCAGGATTTCCAGGCGCTTGCGAAGGTTGAAAGTTTCGAGCAGCTCTTGCCGCACCATGGTGTTCAGCGACGGCAGAGTCGCGGAGACGAAGTCGGCTAGCCGGCTGGGCGAATCCTGGTTGGCTACTTCGCCCTGCAGGTCGTCGGAAAGCTGCGGCGAACGCGCAACGACTTCGCGGAACAAGTCCTGAACGTTGCGTTCGAGCGCCGTCAGCTCGGCATCGCGCTGGGTGCCGAGATCGGGCTGCTCTTCCACTCGCGCGCGAAGAAACGGCTTGAAGCCGATTACTTCGGTGACGCGGAAGCGCTCCAGGCCTTCGAGAAATGCCACCACATTGCCATTCGGCATGCGCACCATCTTGTGAACCTTGGCGAGCGTACCCACGCCGTGCAGATCGGTGCCGGTCGGATTTTCGACGCGCGGATCGAGTTGCGCGACGACGCCGAGCAGCTTTTCGGGACCCTGCAGGGTATCGAGCAGCGCGAGCGAGCTTTCGCGGCCCACCGGCAGCGGCATCACCGCACCCGGAAACAGGACCGTATCGCGCACCGGCAGGATCGGCAGTTCAGTCGGCATCAAAGTCGAGTTTTTGGCCACGTTATCCCCCTGGTACAAATACAATCGACAGGCAGCTAATCGGCTGCCATGAAGGTTAGATGCGGGAAACGGGAAAAAGAGTTCAGTGATTTCGTTATACGTTATAAGGAGATATTAGTCTATCACACTCACCATTTGATTCAGATCCGCTGTGATTTTCTGGAATCTCCCAGGCTGTTTTTATAATTATGCAAATAAAAGACTTAATTTTCTACAGTAGGTCTTGGAAACTCTGCCAGAACCAACGTCACGGCATCTTCCCGGCTACCGATCCTGCCATTGAGTTGAGCATCTTCGAGAGCCTCCAGGATAGCCTTAAACTGTGGTCCGGGCGGGTAGCCCAGGCTCATCAGATCGGTTCCAGTCAGAATCCGGGCCGGAGCAACCTGCTCGGGAGGGGTCTCGGCGAGGAACGCCTTAACTAGCTCGTAGTTCTCGAGATGCCGGTGGCTCGATAGGCAATCCAGGCGGTGCAGCTCCAGGTGCTCCTCGAAACGAGGCAGCCGGACGAAACGCTTCAGGGTCGAGAGCTTCATCTGCGGCGCGTCCTTGAATCTGAGGTGGTTTGCGACCAAAGCGGCGATCTGCTCGGTATCGTCATTTGAAAAGCGCAAGCGGCGGCAGATGGCCTCGGCCATGCGCGTGCCCACCTCGACGTGCTGGTCGAAACGGATGCGGCTATGGGGACCGGCCGGCGGCGTAAAAGTGGGTGGCTTGCCGACATCATGCAGCAGCACGCCCCAGGCGAGAGTTGGCGAACATCCGGCCGACAACCCCTCGAGCATCATGCGCGTGTGAATCCAGACGTCGCCCTCGGGATGATACTGCGGCGGCTGTTCAACACCCTTCATGCGCGAAATCTCCGGCAAGAGTTCAGGCAACAATTGCGATGCGTCCAACAGTTCGAAGCCGCGGCGGGCCGCGCCTTCGGTAAGCAGCTTGGTCAATTCATCGCGCAGGCGCTCGGCGGACACTTGATTGATGTCGCCGGCGAGATTTTGTATCGCGGCAAATGTGGAGGGTTCGATGGTATAGCCGAACCGCGCGGCGAAGCGAACCGCACGCAGCATGCGCAGCTTGTCCTCTTGAAAGCGGTGCTCCGGGTTGCCGATGGCGCGGATTACGCCGGCCTTCAAATCTTCGCGACCGCCGACGAAATCGAGAATATCGTTCGACTGAGGATCGAGCAGCATTCCGTTGATCGTGAAATCACGCCGCCGGACGTCTTCTTCCGGAGATTTCGTGTAAGCAACGCTATCGGGATGGCGGCCGTCGGAATAGCCGACGTCGCGTCGAAAGGTGGCGACCTCAACTTGCACTCGACCATATTCTTCGTCGTTTGCGCTTAGGGGTGCGCTCAGAGGAGCGTTCGAGTCTTCCGGCGCATTCTCGGGGACGATCATCACTCCGAATTGCGCGCCCACTCCCAGGCTGCCGGGAAAAATCTCCTGCACCTGATCGGGAGTCGCGTCAGTGGCCACGTCGTAATCCGCGGGCTGGCGCTCGAGCAAAATATCGCGTACACATCCGCCCGCGAGGTAAGCCTGATGTCCTTCGGCTCGCAGTCTGCTGCAAATGGAGATGGCCAGATCGCGCGCTTGCATGGGGCGATTATAGAGCAGGACGGGAAACGGGACGCCATTCGGAAACGTCGGGGTGAAGCCACTTGAGGGCGTGCCCGGTATTGCCGGAACTTTTCGGTGTGGACCGGGACGCTGACGGTGCGGAAGCTCGAGATCACTGCAATGCCACGAACGCGGGCGCGAGCCGAATCGAAAGCTCGCCCGGATGAGGAGCGCGAGTGGAACGCG
>JBAVQT010000043.1:0-2124 GCA_049694295.1 Candidatus Acidiferrales bacterium | reverse complement strand
CACCCACCACGATCAGCAGCGAAGTGCCGCCGAAATAAAATTGCACGCCGAGGCCATCAAGCACAAACCGCCACATGTATTTGTCGAACCAGGAGCCGATCGGCCCCCACAAATGCTGCAAATGAATTCCCGAGATCAGCCATTCCGGCAGCAAGCAAACCACCGCCAGGTACACGCCCCCAACGAACGTCAGCCGCGTCAGGATTCGGTTGATATAGTCCGATGTGTTCCGTCCCGGCCGGATGCCCGGGATGAAACCACCGTATTTCCGCATGTTGTCGGCCAGCTCGGTGGGATTGAAAATGATTCCCACATAAAAGAACGCAAAGAAAATAATCAGAACAACGTAGATCACTGTGTACAGCGGCTCGCCCCACTTGATCTGGTCAGCGAGCTTGCTGAACCACGGCACCTTGTTGCCTAATATCAGCCCGATGGTTTGCGGGAACGTCAGCAGCGAGCTCGCAAAAATCGGCGGGATCACGCCACCCGAGTTCACCCGCAGCGGCAGATACGACATCTGGCCGCCCATCACCCGCCGGCCCATCACGCGCTTGGCGTATTGCACCGGCAGCCGCCGCTCTCCGCCCTCCATGAACACGATGAACGCGACTACCGCGGCCATCAGCACCAGCAACAGCAACACAGCAATGGGCGTGAATGAGCCCCAATACCGCGTTTCCACCTTGCTCCACAGGTCCTGCACCGCGCGCGGCAGGCCGACCACGATTCCAGCGAAAATGATCAGCGACATTCCGTTGCCGATTCCGCGGTCGCTGATCTGCTCGCCAAGCCACATGATGAACGCCGAACCGGTGGTTAGCGTCAGGATCGTCATGATCACGAAACGCAAACCCGGGTTGTAAACCAGCGCTGCGCCCGCCAGGCTCTGCTTTTCCAGAGCCAGCGCGATGGTCATGGACTGAAACACGCTCAGAATGATCGTCAGATAGCGCGTGTACTGGGTGATCTTCCGGCGCCCCAGTTCGCCTTCCTTCTGCAACTTCTCCAGATACGGCCAGACCACCACCATCAACTGCAGAATGATGGATGCCGTGATGTACGGCATGATGCCCAGAGCGAAAATCGTCAGCCGGCGGAAATTTCCGCCGCTGAAGAGGTCGATCATTCCCAGCATCGAGCCCTGGCCCTGCTCGAATAACCGCTGCAGCAATGCCGTGTTGATTCCCGGCGTGGGAATGAAAGCTCCCACGCGGTACACGCCCAGTAGCGCCAGCGTGAACAGCACGCGGTTCCGCAGATCCGGCGCGCTGAAGATATTCCGAAATGCTTCAACCAGCCGTTTCATTACAGGACTTCGACCTTCCCTCCGGCGCGCGTGATTTTCTCCTGCGCCGTCTTGCTGAATGCATGCGCCCTCACCGTCAGCGCCACCTTTAATTCACCGTCGCCCAGCACCTTCACGCCGTCGCGCTTGGATCGCACGATTCCGTAACTGCTCAGGCTCTCCGGCGTCACCGTTTCACCGGCCGCGAACACGTTCAGAGTCTCGACGTTAACGACCGCGAACGTTTTCGGAAACGGGCTTCGGAATCCCCGCTTCGGAATGCGCCGGTGCAGCGGCATCTGCCCGCCTTCGAATCCCGGACGCCGCGAATAGCCGCGCCGCGATTGCTGCCCCTTATTTCCCGCGCCCGATGTCTTGCCGAGCTTCGAGCCCATGCCGCGTCCCACGCGAACTTTCCGGTGGCGCGATCCGCGTGGCGGCTTCAAATTCGATAGTGTCGGTTTCTCTGCCATGCTCAGCCCTCGACTTCCACAAGATGATGCACTTTCGCGATCATGCCCCGTACCGACGGCGTGTCCGGATGCTCCACCACCTGCTGCATCCGGCGGAATCCCAACCCGCGAATCGTCTGCCGCATGTCTTTTGGGCAGCCGATGAAGCTGACCACCCACTTGATCTTCAGCGTACCCGCCGATTTCTCCGATGATTTCTTGGTCGTTGCCATCGTCTGTTCCCGCGCCGCTTACGACGCTGGTTCCTCCGTGGTGCTCTTTCCGCGACCCGCCGCCACCTTGGCCGCGTCCTTCAGGTGCAGCAGCGCGTCAAACGTCGCCTTGATCACGTTGTGCGGATTCGAAGTGCCCAGCGACTTGGTC
>JBAVQT010000042.1:0-5064 GCA_049694295.1 Candidatus Acidiferrales bacterium | reverse complement strand
GTGGTCCAGCGAGTGCGCGCGAATTTCGGCCGAGTCGGTCACCACGATGGTGTGCTTGCCTACCGCCACCGAATCGCCGGGCTTGAGCGTCACCATTTTCACGCGCTGGCCGTTGACGAAAGTGCCGTTGAGGCTGCCGAAATCCTCCAGCATCAGGCGCCCCTCTTCGTTGAAAACGCGCGCGTGATAGTGCGAGATCGCCGGATTGTCTATCACAATGCCGTTGTCCGGAGCGCGACCGATGCTGACTTCCTTGGCGCCTACCGCGACTTCCTGCAGAACGGCGTGTTCGAATTTCAAAACGAGCTTAGCCATGGTGAAGCCTCCAGAAAATCTAGAACAGAAACCTGCGCGTCATGCCTCGGAATCCTTGAACCAGCGGCCGATGCGAGAAAACGCTCCGGCCAGGCGCGGTGCATTGCGTGCGATGATCACGGTGATGTTGTCCGCTCCTCCCGCATCGTTCGCCAGCGCGATCAGGCGATCGGCGGCCGACTGCGCGTCATTTGATTCCGCGAGCACGCCGGCAATCTGTGCGTCGGAAAGTTCGCGGGTCAGCCCATCGGAACACACCAGAAACGAATCGCCGTCGGAAACCGTCTCCTCCGAGACGTCCACTTCGACATCCGGATCGGGCCCCAGCGCGCGAATGAGCACGTTTTGCAGCGGGCTGCGCTCCGCTTCCGCGGCGGACATGCGGCCTTGGCGAACCTGTTCGGCAATGAAGGAATGATCGGCGGTGAGCTGCTCGAATTCGCCGGAGCGAAAGCGGTAGGCGCGGGAATCGCCGACGTGCGCTATCGAAAGCCGCTCGCCAGAAAAACGCAACGCCACCACCGTGGCGCCCATGCCGCCCTGCGCCGAATTCGTTAGAGCGGCGGAGCGAATTGCTTGATTGGCGGCGCGCACGGCGCTGGCCAGCCGATTAGAAATTTCCGAGATGCCCGCGACTCGCGACCCGGTGAAAGAATATGCGGAATCGGCATCGGCCGCGCGGCACTCAGCGACAATCGTTTCGACGGCCAGCTTGCTGGCAACTTCGCCCGATGCGTAGCCGCCCATGCCGTCGGAAAGAACGAAAAGCCCCAGCGCGGGAGCGAGGAGGAACGAATCCTCATTATTTTCCCGCGCGCGGCCGACGTCTGTGCGAGCTGCGAAATCCATGTGATTTATTTCTCCGTTTTCAGCCGGCGCCAAAAAATCATCGCCGCGAGGAATTCAATTCTCTTCCCCCAGTCCCTGCAATGTCCTATTGGCAAGAGCCTAGTGTTTCGCCGGCCGCTTCGCGCCGAATTTCATCGGCCAGTTGAATTCGACGACATTCGAAAATCCCTGTGTTTCGAAAAACTCGATCGTGTTCTGAACTTGTCTTTTGCTGTCGTAGGGACCGGCGAGAACCAGCCAGAATGGTCCGTCGACGATGGAATGACGCGGAATGATGTGACTGGGCAATCCCAGACTCTTCAGCTTGCTCGCGTCTTTCCTGGCTTTCTGCGCGTCGGTATCTCGCGCGACGCGGATATACATGCCGTCCTTGAGACTGGCGAGAGCAGCCGCCGTGTCCGGCGCTTCGCCGAAAGCCCTCTCGGCGCGCTGCTGGACGGCGCCCGGAGCGGCGTCGGCCGCGAGAATGGCTGCGGAGGCTTTCGCGCGAGCTTGCTCGAAATCCGAAGGTGGAGGATTTATCGTGACGGACTTCGCCCCGCCGGACTTCGACGCGCTCTTGTCGGCAGCAACAGCATGCGTGGCATCCGGCGCCGCCACTGGTGCAGCTGATAACCCAGTGGACGCGGGTTCCGGCGCGCTAGAGCCTGAGGCGGGGATCACAGGAGTTTTTTGCAGCGCGAAATCGGGCGGCACGGGAATCAGCGAGTGCGGGAGCGCGGGAGCTGGAATTTGGTTGATAGCTTTGGTGCGCGCGGCGACTTTCGCGCCTGCGAATACGCCCAGCACAGCGAGCGCGCCGATCAGAATCCAGACAATGGGAGACGTGCCGCGCGACCTTCGATCCGGAACGCTCGCCGCCGGTGATGCCGCAAAAAGTTGCGTCGGCGCAAGGCGGATCGGCGCGCTCCCGCTAGCAGATGAAGACCCGCGCGTGGCCGGCACACCGCTCGAAGAAACCGGCGAAGGCGGGTCGGTATCGAACGTAACTGGTGGAACCTGCGTCGAATGGTGCGAGCCAGTCGTCGCCGCAGGGGCGGCCACCGGAGTGCCTGAACCCGTGGAACGCAGCGCGATTTGCATCTCGGCGACGGATTGGAAACGGCGCGCCGGCTCTTTCTCCAGCGCTTTCAGAATAGCGCGCTCCACCGCGGCCGGAATGCTGGGGTCTAGTTGGTGCGGCGGTACTGGCGATTCGCGAAGATGCTTGAGCGCCAGCGCCACGGCCGTGTCAGCCTGAAAAACCTGCGAGCCGGTGAACATTTCGTAGAGGATCAGACCGAGAGAATATATGTCGGTTCGATAGTCGATCGGTTTCCCCGCCACCTGCTCGGGAGCCATGTAGGCGGGCGTGCCGATCATCGACCCAGTGAGGCGCGTGCCCGCTTCCATCGACCGCGCGATGCCGAAGTCCATGATCTTCACGTTGCCGTGAGAATCGATCATTACGTTCTCGGGTTTCAGATCGCGGTGGACGATGCCCTGCGCGTGCGCTTCCTTCAGCCCGGAGCAGATTTGCAGCGCCAGATCGATAGCCTTTCGAGGAGCGAGAGCGCCGAAGCGCGTGAGCACCGAGCGCAGGCTCTCGCCCTCGACGAATTCCATCGAAGTGTAAGCCAGCGAGCCGGCGCGATTAAATTCGTGGACCCGGCAGACGTTCTTGTGAGTGATTTTCCTCGCGAAGAGCAGTTCGTTCTTGAAGCGGTCCATCATCGCCTGATCCGAAGCGATCTCAGGTTTCAGCAGTTTGAGCGCCACGGTCTCGCCCGTCTCGCGGTCGCGGGCTTTGTAGACGTTCCCCATGCTGCCGTGGCCGGCTTCGGCGATAACTTCGTAGCGCTGTGCCAACGCGGCGAGCGCGCCCGAACCGAGCGACGAGAGGTGGCTCGGAACCTCGAGAGCGGATGAAGATTGCGAAGAACTGGCGCTACCGGGCGGAGGCTCGGCGGAATTGTCAGTCTGCAGAATTTGGGTCGCCGTCGGGACGTCGCTCAAGAGCAAAGTGTCGCGCCGCTCGCTCTTGGGGCGAGAACTGGACGCAGGCAGATTTCCGCTATCGGAATTGGACGGCTGGGTCATATCTCCCCTATTGGGATTCTCCCCATAGAATAGGGGAGAAGGTGAACCGGGTGAGCCGGTCGAAGGGCAGGTGTAGGGAAAGAGTATCTGGTACTTGGTGGGGGCTGGCGGATGCGGCCGGGGTGGACCGCACGACGTATGCCGATTGGGGGCCTTCGGGTGGCTGCTTGGGAACGTAAGCGCCGCACCTTGGAGCTTAAACCAATGAGGAAGGAAAGGTATGGTACACGGAGCAACGAGGGCCCGTTATGATGGAAGCAGCAGAGCCACAAAAAGGCATGTTCGCGGCTGGCTGGACGATTGTGTCGCTGCTGGTCGCTATTGCAGCGGCAGTCTTGAGCGTGATGATGCTCGGCTAAGAAAGTCCCGCGGTGAGGGACCCGCTGACGCACCGCCGGGGAAATTATTCCGCAGTTCCCTTCCTTAAAACAAGAATTCAGCCGATACAACTAATAGCAGAGTCGAGCTGCGTCCTTTGGCGGGCGCGCCTTCGGCGTCAGCCTGCGCGCGTGCCCGCGCAGGCCTGCCCAAGCCCACCCAGATAGTGGCTAAGGCGTAACCAAGACCAGCGCCATGGTTGCAAGGTTGCGGCTGACGTGGGAAAAATGATGGGTAGCGCAGCATGCGGTGCCGGCGCGCTCCGGCCGTGGGCGGCCCGCGTCGGCGCACGATGCGGTCAAGCGATGATCGAGTACGGAGCTATTGATGGCGGAAAACAGGCCAGCAACGGTGATGCCCAACAACGCGACCGAGCCCTTCGATGCGAAACGCCGAACGCAGCGCGTGAGGATTTCGATGCCCGTGGTGGTCCGGGGCAAGCTGGGCAGCGGACAGGAGTTCGACGAAACCACCACAACCGTTACCGTGAACGCCCATGGATGCCTGGTCTTGCTGGATGCCGCAGTGCAAAGGGCGCAGCAAGTGTCGCTGGTCAACCCCAAGACGGCGGAGGAACTCCCCTGCCACGTGAGCTTTCTCGGGCAGAAGGAAGGCGGAAAGGTCCAGGTGGGACTGGAATTTGGCGAGCGATCGCCGCTCTTCTGGCGAATCACGTTTCCTCCGGAAGACTGGGATTCGTCACAAAGAAAGCGGCCCGCAGCTCACGCCAGGCTCGCCGAAAAGAAGTAATCTCCGAAGCAAAACCACGCATTGGGTCATTCTCCGCGATAAGCGCTTTACGCCTTTCCAATACTTCTCGTTCCCTTTCCTCGCTCTTTCCAGCCTACCCACCAAACCGACGGGGAGTAACCACTGGTACCACGGTTCTATAGGAGCCACGCGGGATCGCGTCATAAATTGGACGAAGAGCTGGAGAATCGCGCGTCGCTAGAGAATCTGGGCGGACGCGGAGGGCTTCGATGGCTATAGGCGGACACGAAGCACATGATGCGGCAAGTTCCGCGGCGCACGGCGCGGTTCGGACTGCGACGCGGCCAGCGGGCTCACAGGCCCACGGCGGCGCCACCCCGAAGGCCGAGTCGGCGCGCCTGCATCGCGAGCGCCCCCGAGCCAGAGATGGACGCCGGCGCGAACGGCTGAAAATTGCGCTTCCCGTGCAAGTGCAGCCCTTTGACCCGCGTTTTGCCGATCTGGTGGATGTGGGCGCGGTGACGGACTTTTCCCGCGATGGACTGTTTTTCTGGAGCTGTATGCCGCACTACTCCGAAGGCATGCGCCTGATGATTAGGTTCCCATTCGGCGAAAAAATTCTGGCGCACAAGAAATATCTGGGTACAGTGGTGAGGCTCGATGAACGCGCTAACGGCAGCACCGGAGTGGCGGTGAAATTTCTGTTGTAGCGATTGAGAAGCGAGCCTGGGA
>JBAVQT010000041.1:0-5636 GCA_049694295.1 Candidatus Acidiferrales bacterium | reverse complement strand
TGGCAAGACATCGGGATGTGGTATTCGGGATTGCTCGAGGGCCGGAGGCTGGCGTCGCCTGAGATCAAGGCCAAAGTCGCGGCGCTCACCGCCGGGAAGGCTACAACGCTGGAGAAAATGGAGGCGCTGGCCGCATATTCGCAGCACCAGATTCGCTACGCCGCCATCGAGGTGGGTATCGGCGGATTTCAGCCGCACGCGGCGGGCGATGTGCTGTCGCACGGCTACGGCGACTGCAAGGACAAGGCCACGCTGCTGAACACGATGTTGGGGGAGATCGGCGTGGAGTCGTATAACGTGATGATTGACACAGAGCGCGGCTACGTGCGGCCCAATTTCCCGGCCATTCACTTCGATCATTCGATCGTGGCAATTCGCCTGCCCGACGACGTGCCGGGGAGTGACATGTATGCGGTGGTGAAAGACGCAAAACTTGGGCGGCTGCTTTTCTTCGATCCCACAGACGAGTTTGTGCCTTTGGGGTACATCCCGTCGATTGAGCAGGGGTCGTACGCTCTGGTGGTTGCGCGGGGGGGCGGAGAATTGGTTCAAGTGCCTGTTCTGCCGCCAGCCACGAATCGCCTGATGCGGACGGCGAAGCTGACGCTGAGCGCGACGGGCGATCTATCGGGTGAATTCCAGGAATATCGATGGGGCGGACCTGCGCAGGACGAACGCGAGGCGTTCCTGGAAACCGATCCCGCCAAGCGCGCGACCATATTTGAGGATTTTCTGGGAATCTTCCTGGACAATTTCACGCTAACCCAGGCCTCGATTGGAAACCTCGACCAGTACGATCAAAATTTTACGCTCAGCTATCAGGTGAAGGTTAGCGGGTATGCGAAGACGGCCGGGGATCTGCTGATCCTGCGCCCGCGTGTGGTGGGGGAAAAACGCGACGGGCCGGGACTCTTTACCGGGAAAGAGCGCAAGTATCCGGTGGAATTCGAAGAGGAGACGCGGCAAGACGACGATTTCGAGATCGCTCTGCCCGCTGGCTATGTGGTGGATGAACTGCCCGACCCGGTGAAGGTGGAATGTCCGTACGGAAGCTATCAGAGTGATGTAAAAGTTTCGGGAAACACGCTGGTGTACAAGCGAACTTACCAGATCAACGATATTCAGGTGCCAACCGAAAAACTTGCGGAAGCGCGGCAGTTCTTTCAGCAGATTGCAGCGGACGAAAATTCGAGCGCGATTTTGCGCCGCGCGACTCCTTGAGGTACGGCGCGCTGCCGAGAGCGCACATGCGAAAAGCCGCGCTCATTTCTCCCTCATTTAGGGCTTAGGCGTTCACGCACGCGATCGCTCAGGGCCTTTCCGTCAACGGCTTTGCCTTCCAGTTTGGCTCGCGCGGCTTTCACCACGGCGCCCATCTGCTTCAGAGAATCGGCGCCCGATTCGGAAATTGCCTGTTCCACAGCGGCGTGCATTTCAGCGTCGCTCGGCGCGGCGGGCAAGTATTTCTCGATGATGGCGATTTCCCTGGCCTCTTTGTCCGCGAGATCGTTGCGTCCGCCCTGGCGAAATTGCTCGACGGATTCGCGGCGCTGCTTTACGAGGGTTTGCAGGACCTGCAGCGATTCCATATCGTCGAGCGGCCGCATTTTGTCGATTTCCTTGTGTTTTAGCGCGGATTTCGTCATCCGCAGCACGCTGAGCCGCAGTTCGTCCTTTTCCCGCATTGCGGACACCAGATCACTCTGAATGCGATCGATGTAGCTCATTCGGCAGACTCCCCTTTTTCAAGGATAGCATATGCATGCGAGCCAAAAGCTGCATTTGACTCTCGCGGCTTCGCTCGCTACGCTTGTTGGCATGAAAATTATCGTCGCAGACAAAATCAGTGAACGCGGAATCGCGCTGCTGCGCGAAACCGGATGGGAAATCGTAACGCCGGCAGCCGCGGCGCTGCCGAGCGAGATCGGCTCGGCCGACGGTCTGGTGGTTCGCAGTGCCACGAAAGTGACGGCGGCATTGATGGAGGCCGCTCCGCGTCTTCGCGTGGTGGGGCGCGCCGGCGTGGGCGTGGACAATGTGGACATCGAAGCCGCGACGCGGCGCGGCGTGCTGGTGATGAACACGCCCGGCGGCAATTCCGTGAGCGTCGCTGAACATACTTTTGCGCTGATGCTGGCGCTGGCGCGCGCCGTGCCGCAATCGAATGCTTCGATTCAAGCCGGCCGCTGGGAAAAATCCTCGACGTCGGGAACCGAGCTTCGCGGCAAAACCATCGGGCTGGTAGGCTTCGGCCGAGTGGGCACGGAAGTGGCGCGGCGCGCGCACGGAATGGACATGAAGGTAGTCGCGTACGATCCCTATGTGACGCCGGCGGCGGCCAAGGAAGTGCAAGTCGAGCTGGTAACGCTCGAAGAGCTGCTGAAGCGTTCCGATTTTGTGTCGCTGCACACGTCGCTTAGCCCCGCCACCGAAAAAATGATTAACGCGACGACGCTGGCACAGATGAAGCGAGGCGCACGGCTGATCAATTGCGCGCGCGGCGAGCTGATCGATGAAGTAGCCCTGGCCGAGGCGCTCAAGTCCGGCAAGCTGGCCGGCGCGGCGGTGGATACATTCGCCATCGAGCCGCCGAAGAATTCCCCGCTCATCGGATTGCCCAATTTAATTGCCACGCCGCACATCGCCGGTTCGACGGCGGAAGCGCAAGAAGAAGTCGGCACGGCGATCGCCCAACAGGTGCGCGACTATCTGGCCGATGGTGTGATTCGAAATTCCGTGAATGTGCCGGCGCTGACGGCCGAGCAGTACCGGCGCGTGCGTCCCTATCTGGAGCTGGGCGAACGGCTCGGCGCGTTCGTGGCGCAGGCTGCGCCATCGCAAAGCTTCCGGCGGCTGCGCATTCGGTACGCCGGCGAGGCGGCCGAACTGGGAACGCAAGCAGTGCGCAGCGCCGTGCTGATCGGCGTGCTCAACGCGGTGCTCTACGAAAAAGTGAATTTGGTAAATGCCCCATCGGTGGCCGCGGCGCGGGGGCTGGTGCTTGAAGAAACCACGCGGCGGCGCGACCGGGGCTTTCCCAACACGATTGAAGTAGCTGTCGCTGAGGGCGAGCACGAACTGGTGGTTGAAGGCACGGTGGTACAGGACGGGCAGCCGCGGGTGCTGGCGATCGATGGGATTGGCCTGGAGGCCCCGCTGGAAGGCACGCTGCTTTTCGCGCGTAATCGCGACGTTCCGGGCGTGATCGGACAGATCGGCACGGCGCTCGGGAATTTGGGCGTGAATATCGCGACCTTTGCGCTGGGTCGCCGCGAGGCAGTGCACGGCGCCGACGCGGTGGCATTGGTGCGACTCGATGGGAAGGTCGATCCCGCGATTCTGCAGCCGATTCGCGCGATTCCTTCAATTACCGAGGCGCGGCTGATTCATTTGCCAGAGACTGCCAAGGCGAATTCGCAGGCGGGCTAGGTAATCCGCGTAACTCGTGGCTTGGCGACTCCAGCGCTGCGAAAGGCGCGGAAAATCCTCAGATCCTCCCATTAGAAAGCACCAGGACGCAGACTGCGCGGAAAAGCCTCGGTACATCGCAATTCCTCGGCTGAGGCGTGCAACTCGGCGGTGGCCCGGTGCGTAGTAACATCGAGCGAGCCTCATGAATGCTGAAAACCATATCGCGCTCCGCGCCGACGCCGTTTCGCGGCACTACGCGATGGGGACGGTCACCATTCGCGCGGTGGACAGCATCACGCTGGAGATTCCGCGCGGTGAATTTCTGGCGCTTCTCGGCAGCTCCGGCTCTGGAAAATCCACGCTGCTGAATCTGATGGCGGGTCTCGACCGCCCGACGTCTGGCGCGATCTTCGCCGAAGGCCGCAATCTCGCGGAAATGTCTTCGCTCGAACTGGCGCGTTATCGCAATCGCACCATCGGCATGGTCTTCCAATCCTTCAATCTGCTGCCGCGCATGACGCTCGAAGAAAATGTGGAGCTGCCGCTGCGCCTAGCCGAGACCGCGCGTGGCGAACGCAGCGGGCGCGTGCATGAATCGCTGGCCCGCGTGCGGCTGGAAAAACGCAGCGGACACCGGCCGAGCGAAATGTCCGGCGGAGAGCAGCAGCGGGCGGCACTGGCTCGCGCGCTGGTCAACCACCCCTCGATTCTGTTCGCAGACGAGCCCACCGGAAATCTTGACAGCGCGACAGGCGAACAGATCATGCAGCTCCTGCGGGAAATTCAGGAGTCGCTGGGAATGACCATTATTATGGTTACGCACGAGCGACCGCTTGCCGAGAGATTTGCCAATCGCATCGTCTCGCTGGCCGACGGAAAACTTCTGAGCGACGGCGGGATCCGATGAAAACGCGGGACCTGGGCGAGCTGGCGGTCCGCAATCTGCGCGAATCCATGCTGCGCAATTCGCTGACGACCCTGGGCGTGGCCGTGGGCGTGGCCTCACTGGTGGCCATGCTGTCGCTGGGCGCCGGGTTGCAGCAACTCGCGTCGAAGCGGCTCTCGGGCTCGGGTCTCTTCGACACGGTGATCGTAATGTCGCGATCGGCACGCGGCTTCGGCCCACGCCCTTCCGCAGGAACCGCGCCGCCACGCAATACGGAACCTCTAGACGATGCGGCGCGCGAAAAGATGGCGCATCTGCCGGGCGTGGTGGAGGTGTACCCGCAAATTCGATTTCCCGTGGAAGCGCAGTTCGCGGGCAACCCTTATTCGACAATGGTGGCAGGCATTCCGGATTCGGCGCGTGGCACCGGCGCATTTGACGGCATGACCGGAAAGTTTTTTTCCTCGGCGAGCGCCGATGAAACCATTCTGCAAATCGAGTTCGCGAAGGATCTTTCGCCGGATGCGGCATCCCTGATCGGCAAGGATTTGATTCTGCGCTACGCCGAGCGCCGGCCGATTGCAGCGCCCTCTGCTCCAAGCGCACCCGCCGCTAACGCCGACAAAAACGACGAAAGCGGCACGACTGCGGATCAGGGCTTCGAAATTTTGCCGCGCGAAAAGTCGCTGCGCATCGTGGGCGTGATAGACAGCGAGCCAGCTGCGGGATTCGGCGGAATCGGCAGCGGCCGCGTGCTGATCCCGCTGGCCGTGGCAGAAACCTTACGCGCGGCCCAGGCGAACGACCTCCGAGACATCGTGCGCGGAGACGCAGGCGGCACGCCGCACGGCGCTAGGTATGCGAGCTTGACAGTCCGGGCGAAGGGTCCATCACAAGTGGAATCCATCGAGTCGGCGATCAAGAATATGGGTTTCTCGACTTTTTCGCTGTTGGATGCCACGCGGAATCTGCGGATTTTTTTCGCGGTGTTCGATTTGCTTCTGGCGATTTTCGGGAGCCTGGCGCTGGCTGTGGCGACGCTGGGCATCGTCAACACGCTGGTGATGGCGATTCTCGAACGGCGGCGGGAAATTGGCGTGCTCAAGGCGCTGGGAGCCTCGGACGGAGATGTGAAGCAATTGTTTTTTGCCGAAGCGGGAGTGATGGGACTTTTTGGCGGAGTGCTTGGTGTGGGGTTGGGCTGGGTGATCGGGCGCGCGGTGACGATCGGGACGAATATTTATCTGGGACAGCAGGGATTGCCGGCGGCGCACGTTTTCTACATACCGTGGTGGCTGACGGTCGGCGCGATTGGGTTTGCGGTGGTGGTCAGCCTGGC
>JBAVQT010000040.1:0-2280 GCA_049694295.1 Candidatus Acidiferrales bacterium | reverse complement strand
GCGCCACGATTCATGGCCGCGCAGTTCCGCGAGCAGATCAAACGTTTCCGGCGCGTAACGCAGCTGCGTCAAAAACCATCCACGCGCGCTGGCCATCCAGTCGCGCGCTCGCGCCGGTGCATGGTCGTAGATCGCCTGGAAGCGCGGGAGGCTGGAGCGAATGAGCGGTTCGAGCATGTTGACGAGCAAAAAAACGCCGCCGCGTCAGGGCCTTCGCGCGATACGCAACAGAAAATCCCGAAAGCGCGCCGACTCGCGATAATTGTTGAACCGCTCGACCACCGCGGCGCGGCCGGTCTGCCCCATGCGCGCGGCTTCGCGAGGATGATCGAGCATCCAGCTCAGTGCGCAGGCCAATGCCGAAGCATCCCCGGGCGGGAAGAGAATGCTCGCGTCCGTGTTGCGCATGAAGGGGTGGATGGACGGCAAGTCACTGGCGATCACGGGCAGTCCGCACGCCCAGTATTCGAAAAGCTTGACGGGAATATTGAGCATGAATTTTTCCGTGGCTTGCAGCGGGCTTACGCCAATGCGCGCCTCGCGCAACGCCGCCGCCATTTCTTCGTGCGGCATGCGCCCGCGCAACTCGACGTATTCGTCCAGACCCCGCGTCGCGATTTCCACACGTAGCCGGTCTTCCTCCGCCGGGCTATCGAAATAGCCGATCAGCAGCAGCCGCGGAGCGCGGCGGCCGCGAGCCATCTGGCGCATGGCGTCGAGCAGGACGTAGGTCCCCGCGCGTTCGGAGATGCCGCCTCGGTAGACGATGTCGTATTTCTTGGCGCCGGATTGCGGAGCCGGAAAGAATTCAAGATTCGGGAAATTGTAGAACACCAGCTTGCGGCTCGATCCTGTCCGCGCCATGCGGCGCATCGTCAGCGGGTCGGCCGTCATCACTCCATCAAGAATTTGTGCCGCGACGCTTTCTGCCGCCGCCACAATCCTCGAAAGCCAGCGGCGCAGCGGCGGCGCTGCCAGGGACGACTGCAAAGCCATCGAGGGGAAATCCTCGTAGGCGTCGTAAATCACGCGGCGGCGGAAAATAGCCTTCAGCGTCAGCGCCACCGGAAGCAGTTCCGGATCTTGAAAATGATAGATGTCGGCTTGCTGCCTAAGAAGCGTCAGCAATAGCGACGGCGCAGCCATCACGCGCTGCCAGCGTCGCGAGAGTTTCGCGATGGGCACGAATTCCACGCCTTCGCGGACACCTCGAATACGGGCGGGCGAAACGTAGCGGATTTCGAAACCGGCGGCGGCCAGCGGCAGAAACTCGCGATGCAGCGATCTGCTCTTTATTTCACAGTGCGCGGTCGTGAAATGGCAGATGCGGAGAGGCTTCGCGATTGCGCTGTCGGCCGTGGAGCTCTGGCGCTCAGCTGCGCGCATCACCGCTCGCACGCTGACTTCGATGCGGGACGGCGACGCCATGGGCGCGATCGTCACCAAGTGATCCTTTTACCGCGGTGCATTGCGTCGCGCGAAATTCCTGTGACGGTGGTTGCGAGCGGAAGGCTGTGGCGCAGCGCGCCGACCACGAAAACAAAGGTTACGAACAGCCACGTCAAGCGATCGGAATTAATGTCGCCAGTGTTCGTGGCGTTGACGATGCCGGAGATCAACAGCGCGCCAGCCAGCATGGAGAGCGCGAAGCCCGGCGACCGCCGGTCGCGAATCTGATGAAGAAAATCGCGAATCGCACCGCCAAAGATCGCGCAGGCGATCAGTAGCGCCGGGAGACCCAGCTCGCAGGCGATCTCCAGAAATATATTGTGCGGCCAGTTGTAGAGCGCCGCGTTCGGAGAGTAGTAAGGAAATGAGCCAAGCCCGGCGCCGATCAACGGATGTCGTTGCAGCAATTGCCAGCCGTGTTGCAACAGGTCCGCGCGGAAGCTGAAGAGTTGGGTCATCGTGTGACACTCGGTAAGCGAGCCCAGATATTCGAGAGACGCTGGCGGAATGCCAACGAAGGGCAGCGCGAGAATCCCGGCGCCGCCGAGGCACGCGAGATCCAGCAGCAACCCGCGCCTGAAATACACGCTGAGGAGCAGCGCCAGCGCGAGAGCGATCACCGGCCCGCGCGACCCGGAGCCGACCAGCGCGATCGCGGGTACGGCCAGCAACGGATAGACGAGCACGCGGCGCGCGAACGAAAGTTCGGGCAGCCACGCGTACCAGATCACCAGAAATAGCGCGCAAGCGATGTGACCCAGGCCGATGGTGTTGTCGCTCGGAGTGGCCAACCTGTCGCTGCCGCCGAGCGATGTCAGGGAATACGCGCAA
>JBAVQT010000039.1:0-1832 GCA_049694295.1 Candidatus Acidiferrales bacterium | reverse complement strand
TCTTCAGATCATTGCTGTAGCAGACCACGCCGCCGCGAAAATAGACGGAGCTGCCGGGAACGTTGGTGAGGCGTTCGGCGAGCATGCCGCCGGTGCAGCTTTCGGCGACGGCGATGGTGGCGCGATTTTCGGTGAGGACCTGGCCGACGACTTCTTCGAGAGATTCGCCGCGCATGGAAAAAAGATTTTCGCCGAGAGCGAGGGCCATGCGCTGGGTGATTTCGTCGAGCATTTTTCCGGCCTGGGCCGCGTCGTGGCTCCAGATGCGCGGATGAAGCTGGATGCCGCCGGGAGCGGCGAGGATGGTGGTCTCGATATCGGGATAGACGGCGTAGAGCGGACGGACGCGCTGCTCGACATCGGACTCCGGCAGGCCGGTGATGCGGAGTTCGCGGGTAAAGAGGCGTTCGCGCAGGCCGAGTTTTTCGAGGCGCGGGCGGACTTCGGCCTCGAACATGGATTTCAACTCGTCGGGCGGGCCGGGAAGCAGAACTATGATGCGGCCATTCGCTTCGAGCCAGAGACCGGGAGCCGTGCCGCGGGGATTGGGGAGAACGATGGCGCCCTCGGGAACCATGGCCTGGCGGACGTTGATATCGGGCATCACGCGATTGTAGCGGCGGAAGCGCTCCTTGATTTTTTCGAGGATGGCTTCGTCCTGGCGCATTTTTCGGCCGAGAAGAGTGGCGATGGTTTCGCGGGTGCGGTCATCGTCGGTGGGGCCGAGGCCGCCGCTGGAGACGACGAGGTCGGAGCGGTCAAGGGCATGACGGAAGGAAGAGAGCATTTCGTCGCTGGAATCGCCGACGATGGATTTGTGGGCGACGCGGATGCCGAGGAGATTGAGTTCGGCGGTGAGGTAGAGGGAATTGGTGTCCTGGCGGAAAGGCGTCAGCAGCTCGGAGCCGACGGCAATGATCTCTGCTTTCATAGGAAATTGTTGTACTCGATGGAGCGCGGGGGCGCAAGCGCGGCGCGAGCGGCCGCTAGACGAAGCGGAGCCAGCCTTCGAAGATGTCGGACCAGGCGTGGGCGATCATGTTGGCTCGGAGATTGCGGCGCGCGGCGGCGAGGATGCCGTAGAGGATGCCGAGAGCGGCGATGACGATTACTTGCTTCCATCCCTGGTAGGTGTGGGCCAGGCCGAAGATGGCGCCTTGGAGAATTACGGCGATTGCAACGCTGCGGGTGGCGATCTGGAACTGTTTTTGGAGGTAGCCGCGGAAGACGATCTCTTCGGAGATGCCGGCGGCGACGGAAACGAGAATCCAAAGGGAAATTTCAGCGAAACCGGCGGGCGCCTGATAGGGAGTGGTGGTGGTGGCGTGAACCCGGTCAACGGCCAGATGGACGAGCCAGGCGGTCAATTCCCAAACGCCCCAGAAGGGAATCGCGATCACGACGTCGAGCGCGAGGCTGCGCCAAGAGATCCAGCGGCCGCCGGTGAGATCGCGCAGGCTGCCGCCTCTCCAATGCACTCCGGCCCAGACCCAGTAGGCCATGCCGATTTCTTCGGCGATGATGATGAGATAGTGCACGATCATCGCGCTGTGCGAGGTCGCGGCGGGCGCGGCGCCTGCGACGGGAGCGTGCAGCGGGTGGGCCTGGCCGATGGCGAAGTAGGCGAAAATCGCGAGAATCGAAAGCGTGTGCCACGGCGAGGCGATTAATTGGCGGGATTGAGGGGGCGCGATGGAATCCGAGGCCATGGATGTTGTCCGGTGCCGCTGCGTATACGCGCGGGGGCGGCGAAGAATTTCGAGGAATGCGCTGTGGCGAGGGATCAGCCGTTGAGAGGCAGGCCTTCGACATCCCAATCGACGGAATACAGG
>JBAVQT010000038.1:0-2652 GCA_049694295.1 Candidatus Acidiferrales bacterium | reverse complement strand
CAGCAGATCGGCCGCGCGGCGCCCGAAACCCAGCACGCTCGATGGCAGGCGGCGGAATTTCCTAGCCATACGATCGGCGGGATAGGTGAGGTAGCCTCCGAAGATTTCGTCGGCGCCTTCGCCGCTTAGGACCACGGTGACTTGCTTCTTGGTCAACTTCGAGAGGAACCAAACAGGAAGAGCGCCGGCATCCGCGCTGGGCTCGTCGGAGTAATACGCGAACTCCCCGATAGCATTTTCGAGGTCAGCTTCGATATTGAGGTCGAATTCCTCGTGGTCCGTGCCGTAAAGTTTCGCGGCCTCGCGAAAATAGGGAGCTTCATCGAACGTGCGTCCTTGAAACGAAATCGAAAAGGTCTTCAGGCGACTCGAGCTGGCCTTTGCAGCGTAATGCAGGATGGTGGAGGAATCGATTCCGCCGCTCAGCCAGACTCCGAGGGGAACGTCGGAGAGCAAATGTTCGCGCACGGAATCTTGCAGCAGGCGATCGAGTTCTTGCTCGGCTTCCGGCAGCGAGGCGGCACCCGGCGAGTCAAAGGGCAAACGCCAATACGTGCCGGTGGAAATTTTTCCGTCGCGCCATTCGAGCCACTGGCCCGGCGGCAATTTTTCGATGCCTTCCACGAGCGTCCACGGGCAGGGGACGTAGTTCAGCGAGAGATAGCCGTCCAATCCCGCCAGGCTCAGACGTCGCTCAATCTCCGGATGGACCAAGATCGCTTTCAGCTCGGAGCCGAAATAAAGGTCGTCTCCGCGGCGCGTGAAATAGAGCGGCTTGATGCCCACGCGATCGCGCGCCAACACCAGGCGCTTTCGCGATTCGGTCCACAGCGCGATGGCAAACATGCCGCGGAGACGGGAAAAACATTCGGTGTCCCATTCAAGGAAACCGTGCAGAACCGTTTCCGTATCGCTGTGGGAATGGAAGCGGTGCCCCAGGCGTTCGAGCTCGACACGCAACTCCTGGTGATTGTATATCTCGCCGTTGAAGGCGATCACCGAATCGCCGCCATCGGCCACGATCGGCTGATCGCCGCCGTGAAGATCCAGAATCTTCAGCCGCGCGGCGCCGAGCGACGCGACGCCGGAGCGGTAGACGCCCTGCTGGTCGGGTCCGCGGTGCATGAGCATGCGCACCGCTTGCTCGATTCGATCGGGAGCAGGCGCACCTTTGCTGTGAGTGAATCCGGCGATACCGCACACGGCTGTGCTTCCTCGGAGGTGCGAAAGACGACGCGGCCCGCGGAATCCGGGCTTTTTCGTTCGCTCATCTCACTGTATCACACGATTTGAGCCGCATGGCGGGCGCTCCGGCGCGCCGAGCGCCCGGATTCTTTCGTTCTGCGGCAGCACTCTATTCTCGCGGGACGATTTTGGGTAGCATCGAAGGAGCAGATTCTGCCGGGAGGCGCGATTGAGCGAAGCATTTGTTTGCGATGCGATTCGCACGCCGTTTGGCCGCTACGGGGGCGCGCTGGCTGCGATTCGCGCCGATGATTTGGCGGCGATTCCGCTGCGCGCGTTGGTGGAGCGCAATCCGTCGGTCGATTGGGCTGCACTCGACGATGTGATCTACGGCTGCGCGAACCAGGCCGGCGAAGACAATCGCAACGTGGGGCGCATGGCGCTGCTATTGGCGGGGCTGCCGCAGGAAATTTCCGGAGCCACGGTGAACCGCTTGTGCGGATCGAGCCTGGAAGCGGTGAGCATGGGCGCGCGGGCTATCAAAGCCGGCGAAGCGGAACTGGTGATCGCGGGCGGCGTCGAGAGCATGACGCGCTCGCCCTTTGTCAGCGGGAAAGCGGAAAGCGCGTTCAGCCGCGCAGTGGAAACATTTGATACGACTCTCGGCTGGCGATTCATCAACCCGCTGATGAAGAGCCGCTATGGCGTGGACTCGATGGCGGAAACGGCGGAAAACGTGGCCGAGCAATTCGGAGTTTCGCGCGTCGATCAAGATGCGTTCGCGTGCCGGACGCAGCAGCGCTGGGTGCGCGCACAGGCAGCAGGATTTTTCCAGCAAGAGATCATTCCTGTCTCCTTCTCGCAGAAGAAGGGCGATTCGATAGTGGTGGACAAGGATGAACATCCCCGCCCGGAAACGACTCTCGAGGGATTGGCCAAGCTGAAGCCGATTGTAAAGCCTGGCGGCACGGTGACGGCGGGAAATGCATCGGGGATCAACGACGGAGCGTGCGCACTGATCTTGGCGTCCGAAGCTGCTGCGCGCAAGCACGGACTCAAGCCGCGAGCCAGAATATTGGGCACGGCCACGGTGGGCGTGGCGCCGCGCATCATGGGCTACGCGCCTGCACCGGCCACTCGAAAGATACTGGCGCGGACGGGATTGAGTCTTTCGCAGATGAATGTCATCGAATTGAATGAGGCTTTCGCGGCGCAGGCGCTGGCGGTGATGCGGGATCTTGAATTGGCGGACGATGCCGCAAACGTAAATCCAAACGGCGGCGCGATCGCCATCGGCCATCCGCTGGGGGCCAGCGGCGCGCGGCTGGTTACCACGGCTGTCTCCCAGCTTCACTTGACGCAGGGGCGTTATGCGCTCTGCACCATGTGCATCGGAGTGGGTCAGGGCATCGCCACGATTCTCGAACGGTGCTGATGGCGCGCCATTCGGCGGGCGCTGTGCAGGCT
>JBAVQT010000037.1:0-1777 GCA_049694295.1 Candidatus Acidiferrales bacterium | reverse complement strand
GAGGTCATGTTCCCCGCCGCGTCGTAACCGTAGCCGCTCAACTGATTTTGTGCCGTGGAGATCACGCTCAGACTCTCTTGCGTGCATCCATTGTAAGCCGATGAGGCCACGTTGATGTTGGTCAAATTTCCCCAGGCGCCGCCGGAGGGCTGGACGAAAATCCGGCGCTAGGGGGCCGAAAAGGGCCAGGAAGAGAAAATCAAAGTCCGCACCCTTTCCGACGACCGGAAAGAGCGCGGCAGACGGAAAAGCTAAGCTTCACTGCGACGATCCGAGAGGGTGGGCCACCCGCCTACGCGCGAACCAGATACAAGGCCACGGGTTGGAAATGCGGAATAAGATCCTCTCCCTCGAAAACACTCGGATCAAAGCGCTGAATTGCATCCATGGCTAACAGACACTCCGAGGCGATTGTCGCTGTGGGGAACAGGCCGTGCTGGTTGCGCTGCGGCGCAAAGTAGCGATACATCAGGTGCCTTAGAGTGCAGCTTGGATTCGCAACGGAAGGCGGGCAGGCAGCTGCCGGCTCAGGTCCCCACCACCAGAGAAGCGAATTATCGAATCCACCCGAGAGGTCAAAGCCCAGCAGGTGTTCCCGCGCTTCGGACGGACGATCATCATCGACGGCCTCAACAACTTCGAAGTGACTGCGTCGCGGGAGCGGGTGGGCATTAAGTAGTTCAGCATAGCGGAGCGCTTTACCGATATCGTTGACGACACCTAATTGCCCGCCTTCCTCCAGGTACCACATAAACAGCCGATTCAATTCGTGCTCAGCAGGCAAAGAGTCGTTATAGGTTGGACTGGCCCTGTGGGTTCCCCGGTAAGGGTAGGATTGAGGGGCTCTGGGGCTTGCGGGTCCGTTAAGGATGAGGAGGTTCATGGCTGGATATCTCCGTCAGGGCCGGCGTACCGAACCTTTTGGCACCGAGGGATGGTCATATCCATCGGGCACTTCGAGGTGAATTTTGCCTTGGTTGCCAACATTCAAGTGAGGGACATCTCCTTATCGTCACTGATAAACGCTACTCCGACGTGGTTATCTTTCGTCGGATCGCCATACGCTTTAGCGGCGGCAACAGTGGACTTCTCATTTGATTGCAGGTAGCGGCGCACCCGAGTTGATTCCGCGCCGGAGCCCGCGGAGCGGCCGATGGGCGCGGGGCGATGGCCTACGCCGCGGAGGAGCGGGCGCCTGATTCCACTTCGCGAAGGATTCCGCGCAGGACCGAGGCAAGCTCGTCGCGTGTTACGTGGCTCTTGCGGAATTGGACTTTGACGCGGTAGCTGCCGTCTTCGCTTTGATAATCGAAGACAAAGGGCTGGGGACGCGGCTCCGGCGCAGCTTCTTCCTTGCGCGCCTGACGCGCTTCGTCGCGCGTCAGATGCCCTTGCGCGATGCGGTGGACCATCTCTTCCATTTTCTTTTCGCTGGTTTGACGGGCGACCTGCAGAAGGAGGGACTTGGTGACGATGCCGCTCTCGATGCATTCCTTACGCACCGCGGCCGGAATCACCCGCAGGGACATGGTCTCAGTGACCGAAGAGCGGGCGCGGCCAATCTTGCGGGCGATATCGTCGTGGGTGTAATCGAATTGTTCCTGAAGGCGCGCGAGGCCATCGGCCTCTTCGAAAGGAGTGAGGTCTTTGCGCTGCAAATTTTCGATTAGGCCGATTTCGAGGGTTTCGGCGTCATCGGCAATTTTTTCGATGCACGGCAGCTCCTGCAGACCCGCGGCTTTCGAGGCGTGGTACCTGCGCTCGCCGGAAATAATGT
>JBAVQT010000036.1:0-3040 GCA_049694295.1 Candidatus Acidiferrales bacterium | reverse complement strand
CTCCTGCCCGGACCAGAGAGCGGCAAATTTGTAGAAGGCCGGAAGGGCGCGGTTGCTGTGTTCGGCAACGTAGGCAAGCGAGAAATTGTCGGTGAAGAAAAGAAATTCAAGGGAAGCAACGGCGAGGGCAACCAGGACGCAGACGGCGAGGCCAGCGTTACGCGCACTCTTAACCAGCATCGGACGGCGAGTGAGAATTCCGGCGATGCCCACAACAAAGGCGTAAACAGCGACTATGAAGGCCAGGAGAAGAGCAAAGGATCCGAAAATATCCACGAGTTCCCTTTTACAGTGCGGCTAGGACTTGCCAACCGCAGGCATCGAGCCGGCAGGCTGACCGGGTGTGGTTTGATATTTCGAAGCGCATTTGGATTGAATCTGCTCGGCCATGAAACGGCCGGACGGGTCCAACCGGCCTTCGGCCAGGGCCAGCGCATTGTCCTTGAACGTGTCGGGCAACGGGTCACGACCAACGTAGCTGACCGGAAGTTGTTTGCCCTGTTCGACGAGAACGAAATCCACCTCATTCGAGAGGTGGTTGATCGAACCCGGACGCACAGTGCCCGAAACACGCATGCGCTGATGGAGCGCCGACGCTGGAAGAGCGGAAAGCTCGGAAATCGTGTGGTAATAGGTTTTCGACTGCGTGAAGCCCACCCAAGCGAGCGAGACCATGGTGGCGATAATGATGGCGGAACCGATCAAAAACTTCGAACCAGCCTTCATATAATTCCCCCGACATAAAGTGACGCAATCAACAGCGGATTCTAACACAAATGCGGACAGTGAGAACCGGGGGGATCAACTATCGAATCAGGCCAGAGCGGCGCACGAGCGCGCGATGCGGTCACCGAGGAAACTATTGAACTCAGCCTGATTCTGAGGATCGCCGAGGAAAGGATCATCGAACGGGCCGCCATCGGAGAGGACGAGCACGTCTTGCAGACCAGACATTTCGAGAAGCGGCAGCAAGGGAGACATCGCCGCGCCAATGGGAATCAAATGTTTGGGTTGGTAGGATTTCTGGATGCGTCGAATGGCGGCTGGGGCAAGACGATCGAGCGCGGTCGAAAGTTCTTCGGGAGATGGCACGGGGCATTCGACAGCGTAGGCCAGGAAGATTCCCTGACGCTGGAAGGCGGCGAGAACATCGCGCTCGTTCAGGTCCGCCAGCGAATCGCGAGAGACGCCGGCGACGATGGCGAGTTCATCGAAAAACATGCGCGCGGGGAGCGAACGATTGGCGCGATCGGGGGCCGGGCGGTAAACGAAGTCGTTATCGGCAACCGGGGGCGCAGCCGCGAAGAGGAGAAATTTAATGCGAAAGGGCCGAAAGCGGGAGGCCAGCTCGAGACGGACGATGCGGTCGCGGATGTGAGCGTCCGAGACTTGCGCGCCGCAACCATCGCAAACAGGCATGTCACACTCCCCCAGCCGGACGAGAGAGAATTGCACGGAGCGCGATGCGGAGGCAAGAGGTCCGTTCTCAAAAAACGCGGTGAGTGCCAGAAGGGAGAATCCAAGGCGTGACGAAAAAAGTCCGAAGGGTTGCGTTAGGACGCAGAGGGCGGAAGAGCGGTGACGTCGGAAACGGATTTCAGATCGGAATCCGGCTCTGAAACGGCGGCGGGCGCGGGGATCGGCGGAAGTGGAAGAACGCCGGCAGGGTGGGTCTCCGCAAGAGATTCGGGCGAAGGCGGCGCGGTGGCGCCGAGTTTCGAACGCAGGCATCCGATCAACTCGGGCGCGAGAGAGGTGATGGCCATGCCCTCGGAGACGAGAAATTTGCAGCTGAGGATCGGGCGAGCCTGATCGTCGTCGGGAAGCTGGCAACTCACCTTGCAGTATTGACACTCCTGATTCCAGCAGAAGCGGCCGTAGGGAATGGTTTCCGGGCTGATGAACTGGAAGGCGCGCAAAAGTGAATTTCGCTCGGGCACCAGGAAGGTCTTGCCCAGGACGGCGATCTCCACGAGCTTTTCGTAAGGGCGAAACACTTCGGACATGAGGCCCCCGCCTTCCGCGCAAGATTCGTCGTTGTCAGGCATCGCGATTGATTCAACGCTAAATCAGGTGAAGAGCAAGGGCAATGAATACACGTCGCGGAAGTGTTCAATGCTCCAATGGCGAAGAGGGAGGGAAAGTTCGAAGGTTTCCCGCGGCGCTAGATGCGCGCCGCGGCAGTGGGGGTTCGGGCCGGAGCGGAAGAATCGGACGCTGCCGCCAGGCTGGGAGAAACGCTGGGATACAGCCGGCTGGCGTTGAAAGAAAGCGCGATCACCAGGGTGTAGACGCCGAGCGCGAGACCCAGCGGGATTTCCGGCAGCGCCAGAAACGCGGCGACGATGGCGATGGCGCGGCCGGAACGCTGGCGAACAAAGAGCAGGCAGGCCGCGAGCAAGGCAAAGAAAGCGCCGAGGAAGGTGAATATGACCATAGCGGTGTAAGCGATATGGAAGTGCGCCATCATCGCAAAGGGGTCTGGAACGCGCTGGAGGAGAGCGCCAAACATGAGGGTAGCGGTGGGCGCGAACGCCATTTGCCAGACGCCTACGATGATTCTGTAGATCGCGTAAAGGAGCCAGAGAACACTCAGAATACGCAGGTGGTAGGAAAGGTATCCGGAGGCAGAGGCCGATCCTGGCTGCGCGGAGGATGAGCGGTCGCAAGCGGCGCAGTGGGATTCTCCGGGGGCAAGTTCTCGACCGCAGCTTTGACAATGCATATCTGATTCTCCTTCCCGAGAATGACTGAGTAGCAGGCCCGGCCGACGAAATCGGCGGTTCGCGGGAACAATCCGCCAAGTGGTGTGAGTAGAACAGGCAGGACGGCGCGAGGCAATCGAGGAAACCCTGTAGAGGCGGCCAGCCCGGGGGATGTGGCGCGGGGCGGCGCTTTTTTAAGTGAAGAACTGACCCATGACGCGGAATTTTTCGTAGCGGCGATCGAGAAGGTCGCGAGGAGAAAGTTGGGTGAGTTCGTTGAGGGAACGATGGAGCACCGCATCGAGGGTGCGCGCGGCAGCCTCATGGTCGAGATG
>JBAVQT010000035.1:0-3378 GCA_049694295.1 Candidatus Acidiferrales bacterium | reverse complement strand
CATCCTTCCAGACTCCAAAGCAGAGGTCTCCGCCCGTCGGCGGCAGAAACGCGTTTTCAAATTCGGTTCCATCCGCATGCCAGGTCTTAAAGGATTCCGTGAATTGGAAGGAGCTTGGTGGTCCTGGTGGTATTACCGGGACTGGGATAGGACCTGCAGTACTGTACGTCCCCGTGTAAATCAGATGCCACAGACCCACAATGGAAACAGGCCCATTCGAATCTTCTCCCCCTTGATGATCGTCCACGTGAGGGTTGACCACGGCATTTGAGGGAGCGGTTCCCGCTTTGTATGGAAAGCCGCAACCGGCGTTGGCCGCGGAGGCGCTCAGCAAGAGCGCCGCGGACGCCGCCAGCGCCAGAGCCGCGAACCTGCGGGCCCGAAATATCTTCAATGTGATTCCAAGAATCTGATTCATCGTTCTCCTCCTGGTGGTGAGCTATCTCGAATCTGCTTTTTCCGGATCCCGAAGCGGACACTTCTGTCTTGCTCTTTATTCAGCGGCTAAATCGCCGGCAGCAGGGACCTACAGCGAACACTGGGCCTGGCTTGGTCGCGGTGTTAGCCTCTTGGGCCGGGAGTGTAGGAAAATGAGCGTTCGCGCCGCAATAACCTTTTAGGATACTTTTTCGGGGGGTCTGCGATGGACGTCTTCTTCTCTTGGAGGAAAACCAGGGCCAGCGATCTTCCCGAATGCCTAAAGTTGCATCCAGTCAAGAATGGCGCGGAAATCGTCGGCCCCCGCCGTGCCCTTCAAGCCTGGAAGCGGATCTTCGAGATCGCGCACGCGTCGCGAAGCGCCCTCGTCGAGCTGCACGGGAAGAGCAAAGTTGAGATTGTTGGCTTCGGACTCGCCGCCTTTGTGAAGAAAAGATTCGCCGAAGCCGAATTGCTCCATCCCGCGCCGGGTTTGAACTCCAGAATCATCGAGAGTGTCGTTGGAGAAAAATCCGTAATTGCGTCGTATGAAGAAGTGCGGGATGCGAACTCACGGGGCGACCTCCAGCAGGTGATTCTCGATACCAGTTGGAACAGCGGCATGTTAGACGCCGCTCAGGTCGACGAAGTGCGCATCTTGTTAGGACAAGCGTACCAGGAGTTGTTCGCGGGCTACAACTTCTCAAGAATTTTATGGGAATGTGTGGACGAACTCGACTTGTGGCACATCCATGGCCATCGGTCTTTCAGAATTGTCGATCGATTTGAGGCCTATCGGCTCGCCAATCCTGAAACCACATGGAACGCCGATAGGGCGCTCGCGGTGGTGACAGTCGAAGGTATGCGTGAAGATCCCCACTCAATTGCGGCGGGCCTGTTTCACTATCGCCATCAACCTCAACTGGCGTTCACTCGCAACGAGCAAGAGTTGCTCGAGGTGGCGTTGGAAGGCCTCGACGATGCGTCGGCGTCGAAATCCCTATTCGTGACTGTGCCTGCCATCAAACGCCGCTGGGCGAATATCTTTGAGAGAGTTGCCGCTGTACTGCCGGATCTCTGCCCTCCCGCGGAGGGAGGGAGAGGCATTCAAAAGCGCCAGCGCGTTCTTACCTACGTCAGAAATCATCCGCAGGAGCTGCGTCCTTTCAACTTCGGCAACCGGCATAAGAAATCGAAACGAACGGCAGCTCGTATCCCTTGAGGACTCGGGCGCGCATTTTGGCGCGCTCCGCTCGGGACCTGAGCCAGGTCCGCCCAGACGCCCGCGCCTGCCGCAGAATTGGAAGGGCGGGGATTTATCCCCGCCGATAATCGTCATCGCGCGCAGCGCGTTCCGCTCGCGCGCTTCACCCGAGCGAGCTTTCGCGTTGTCTTTCTTGCGCGAGTCGGGAAGCTACCGGCAAAACTCCAAACTATCCAGCGCGCGGATTCGGCTCCGTGCCATTTCTACCCGTGCCGCCGCTCACACTTCCGGCGTTTCCCACCGGCCCGTCTCCGCCGAGCGAAACACCGCCTCGATCGCCGCCATGTTGCGAATCGCGTCCTCCAGCGGCACCGGCACCGTCTCCCCCTCGCGAATCGCGCGCGAAAATGCGTCGCCCTGCAGCGCGTACTGGTCGCAGACCTCAAACGTCTCCGTTGTGATGCCGCCACCGAACACATCCCGGCCATCATCCCAAAAAATTCGGCATGCCCTTCCCGGCGGCGCATTGAACGGTATCTCGATCTCGATCCGCCCCTTCGTTCCGAGTATTTCGCTGCGCTGGTACGGCACAATCTGCGTGCCGCACGTAAACACGGATTGCCCGGACGGAAAATCCAGAATCGCCGACACCAGCCGGTCCACTTTCATCTCCGGATCGCGCTCGATCAGCGCGGAAACTCGCCGCGGCTCTTCTCCAAAAATAAATCGCGAAGTGTTGATCGGATAGCAGCCGATATCCATCATCGCCCCGCCTCCGTACTCCAGAATGTTCCGTATATTGGCGGCATCGCGATTGAAATAGCTGAAGGTGGTGACCATCGCCCGCGGATCGCCGATCTTCCCCGATCGCGCCAGCTCCCGCGCGCGCAGCCACTGCGGGTGCGTGCGCACCATGAACGCTTCCCCCAGCTGCACTCCCGCGCGATCCCGCGCCGCCACCAGCGTCTTCGCTTCAGCCGTCGTCATACTCAGCGGTTTCTCGCAAAGCACGTGCTTCCCTGCGGCCATCGCTTTCAGTGACCAGGGAACGTGAAGCTGATTCGGCAGCGGGATGTACACCGCTTCGATTTCCCGGTCCGCCAGCAATTCTTCATACGACCCATACGCGCGAGCGATGCCCAGCGACCGTGCCGCCGCTTCCGCCCTGCCGCGCTCGCGCGAAGCGATCGCCGCGATCTCGCTCCAAGCGCCCTTCTGCATTCCCGGAATCACCTTGCGCGTGGCGATGTCGGCCACGCCCAGCACGCCCCACTTCACCCGCTTCGCCATCGAGTCTCTCCCTGTCCAGTCGGACCTATTCCAGCGCGATTCTACCTCACGCCATAAAATCTCAACACCCGCGAACCCCGAATGGCGCTCCACACACGCGGAAACAAATCCTGAAAATCTCTGCTACACTTATTTTCGCTTCTCCGGGGTGGTGCAATTGGTAGCACATGGGCCTTTGGAGCCTAGAATCTTGGTTCGAGTCCAAGCCCCGGAGCCACTTTCTTCGTCTTGCTACCACGAACTGAGAATATCCGCGGACCAGGAACACTGACGTACGCTTGCTTTGCAGGGAGAACTCGTGGAAGCCATTGCTGCGCTGGCATGGACGAGATGAATGGACCGAAGCTCTGAGCCGCAGACCACGTATTGTCATTTCATGCACCGTCGTTTGTTTTGTGTTTTGAGCAGGCAACGGAAGAAGCGCCAGGCAACAAAAAACCCTGGGTTCCAGCAATGGAACCCAGGGT
>JBAVQT010000034.1:0-3989 GCA_049694295.1 Candidatus Acidiferrales bacterium | reverse complement strand
CCACTCCTGGCGTCGCCGCCGATTCCAACGGACTCTTCCACGGCCTCGGCGATCACGCCGAGAATTCCTTTTCCGTGGATGGCCAGCCCATCACCGACCAGCAAAGCAAGGTCTTCTCCAACCAGATTCCCGCCGATTCGATTCAATCCATCGAAGTCATCTCCGGCGCACCCCCGGCCGAAGACGGCGATAAGACCAGCCTGGTGATTGACGTCACCACCCGCTCTGGCTGGGGCGTCACCACGCCTCACGGCAGCGTCACTGCTTCTTACGGCGCCTTCGGCTCTTCCGATGTGGGCTTCGATCTGGCCTACGGCGGTCAAAAATGGGGCAACTTCATCGCCGTGGGCGGGCTCCAGAGCGGTCGCTTCCTCGATCCGCCTGAATTTTCCGTGATGCACGATAAAGGCAACCAGGAAAACATTTTCGATCGCGTAGACTACCAGCTTTCAACCGCCGATTCTCTGCACTTCAATCTCGGGTACACGCGTTCCTGGTTTCAGACGCCGAATTCGTACGACGCCGAAAATGCCACCGCTTGGAACGGCGTGGTGGTCGACAATAACGGAGTCGGCCCGGATGGCCTAGCCGTGGGCGCCTCAGACCAACGCTCCAAAATCGGCACCTTCAACATTGCGCCATCGTGGACACACATCCTCAGCAATGATGCCGTACTGACCAGTGGCATCTTCATCCGCCGCGACGCATACAACTACTATCCCAGCGAGAATCCCTTCGCCGATCTTGGACCGCCCAGCCTGCAGAGGGAAAGCGTCGGGCAGAGTCGGACGCTCACCAATGCGGGCGTCCGCTCCAGCCTCTCGTATGTCCGAGGTATCAACAACATCAAGACCGGTGTCGTCTACGAGCAAACTTTCCTTGATGAAAACGACCGGCTCGGTCTCGTCGATCCCACCTTCAACGCGCCTTGCTTGACGCTCCCGACCGCCGCGAGTCCGGACGTTCCGGTCCAAGGCTTCGACGATCCGTCCCAGTGCGCCGCGGCCAACTATCAGGCCAACCTCAGCACCAATCCGAACGCTCCGGGCTCCACTCTCTATCCGTATTTCAACTCCATCCTGCTGCCTTACGATTTGACCCGCGGCGGTGGTCTCTTCGCTTTCAATGGCCACACTGACGTGAAAGAGTTGGCCCTCTATCTCCAGGACACCATCACCTGGAAGGATTGGTCGTTCAATCTCGGCATGCGCGGCGATCTTTACAACGGTCTCACCACCGCCCGTCAGGCTGAACCGCGCCTGGGAATTGCTTACAACATTAAAGCGACCAACACCGTCCTCCGCGTCTCCTATGCGCGGACTCTCGAGACTCCTTTCAACGAAAACCTAGTGCTTTCCAGCATCGGATGCGAGTCTCCGGTGCTGAATCCGCTTTTGGCTTGCGGCGCGCTTTCCCCGGAACCGTTGAGCCCGGGTTTTCGCAATGAGTTTCACGCCGGCTTCCAGCAGGCTTTCGGAAAATTCTTCGTGCTCGACGGCGAGTACATCTGGAAGTACACGCACGATGGCTACGATTTCAGCGTACTCGGCGATACTCCCATCACTTTTCCGATCGAGTGGCACAACTCCAAAATCCCCGGCTACATGCTTCGCGGCACGGTGCCCAACTTTCATGGCTTGACGGCCTACGTCGTCATGTCCAGCGTCGCAGCGCGTTTCTTCACACCACAGATCGGCGGCGCCGGCGTCACTCCTCAGCCACCCGGCGCTGGATCGCAGCCGTTCCGGATTGACCACGACGAACACTTCAACCAAACCACTCACGCCCAGTATCAGCCATGGAAAAAAGGCCCGTGGCTCGGCTTCAACTGGCGTTACGACAGCGGTCTCGTCGCCGGCGCCGCTCCCTGCTATGGCGTCAACGCCAACAACAATTGCCCGCAATCCACCACTCTCGGCGGACAGCCGGCGATCCTGATGGAAGACCTCTTCGGCAATCCGCTCACCGCCGATCAGGAATTCCAGGCCGGCTTCTATTGCGGCGGCCAGCACGCCACGCCCGCCACGCCATTGCCGAATCCCTGCCTTGCTTCGGAATTCGGATCCACGCTCATCAAGGTGCCCGCTCCCGGAACCGAAGACGACGACAAGAACCCCCCGCGCATCGCCGCGCGCAATCTGTTCGATCTTTCGCTCGGACACGACAACCTCTTCCGGGGCGATCGCTACAAATGGAGCGCGCGGCTCACGGTCATCAATCTGACCAACAACCACGCGCTCTACAACTTCCTCTCGACCTTCAGCGGCACGCACTACGTCACTCCGCGCGCCGTCACCGCTGAGATTGGCTTTCACTTCTAACGCGCGCGAGGAGAGCTGCGCGGTGTAAAACGCCCCGGCGCGGCTTGTCCCGGTGAGGGGGGCTCTTCGTGAAGCATTTTTAACTTTTCTCCAGTTGACAACGTGTATCAACTCGAAGTAATGTCAATTTGTAGTTGATACCCATTTACAACTAGGAGAACTTCCCGGTGTCCGCTTCTCGCCTCCGTAGTTTCGCTCGCTATCTCATGTCTTTCGCTCTTTTCGCGCTAATCGCTATGGTCGCTCGCGCTGGCGCGGGCGGCAGCATCTCTGGCACAGTCCGAGACGCCAGCGGCGCTGCGATTCCCAAGGCCGCGGTCACCGCAACAAATACCGACACTGGCATTCAGCAAACCTCGGCCAGCGATGACAAGGGTTTCTACTCGTTGGCCAGCCTGCCCGTCGGGCACTACGATCTTGAAGTTACCAGCACGTCATTCAAGCCCTATCGGCACACAGGGATCGCGGTGGACGCGAATAGCGCGTTGAGCATTGACGCGGTTCTGGAGGTGGGCGGCAGGTCCGATATCGTTACGGTCTCGGAGAATCAGCTGCACGTCGAAACCACCAGCACGCAAATGGGCGAGGTGATCACCGGTGCGCAGATGACGGCCGTGCCACTCAACGGGCGCAGCTTTACCGATTTGCTCACGCTTCAGCCCGGGGTGGCTCCAGTAACCTCGATCACGTCGGACACGGTGCAGGACGTGGGCGCGAGCGTGCTTTCTCCCTCGGGTGATTTGAATCCCGGAACCATTTCAATCAATGGCCAGCGCGAATTTGCCAACGCCTTCATCGTGAATGGCAGCGACGCAGAAGAAGACGTCAACATGGGCGCCGCGATCATTCCCAACCTGGACTCGATCGCCGAGTTTCGGATTCTCACCAATAATTTCGACGCGGAATACGGCGAGTTCAGCGGCGGTCAGATCAACGTGGTGACCAAGTCAGGCGCCAATCTGTTTCACGGCAATGCTTTCGAGTTCCTGCGTAACACCAATCTCGATGCGCGCAATTATTTCTCTCCCACGCGCGGCGCATTTAATCAGAATCAGTTTGGCGGCACATTTGGCGGGCCGATCAGCAAGGACAAGGTTTTTTTCTTCGCCGATTACCAGGGCACTCGTTCCACGCAAGGGGTGGACACAGGGCAAATTCGCGTTCCGTCAACGCAGGACCGCACCGGAAATCTCTCAGACCTGACTGGCTCCTTTGTGACCACCGATGCAAATGGAAACACCGTCCCGACGACGGTGAGCGGCACGAGTTGGGCCAACCAACTCTCTCAAAAATTCGGTTATCCGGTGTCAGCCGGCGAGGCTTACTACACGCCGGGGTGCACCAGCGCGACGTGTGCATTTCCCGGAGCCATCATCCCGCAAACCGCTTGGTCCGCGCCCGCAACGAATCTGCTGAAATACATTCCGTCGCCCAGCAACGGCAATGGCACTTTCTCGACTTCATCCTTCAATCAAACTTTGCGCGACGACAAAGGCGCGTACCGGCTGGACGCCAACACGCGCTGGGGCTTGATGTCCGCCTATTATTTTCTCGATGACTGGTCACAGAACAATCCATATCCCATCGCTCAGGGCGGCGCCAACGTTCCGGGCTTCAACGCGCTTTACACCGGCCGCGCGCAACTGCTCGAGCTGGGCGACACAAAGA
>JBAVQT010000033.1:0-3023 GCA_049694295.1 Candidatus Acidiferrales bacterium | reverse complement strand
CGCTGGATCAGCGGTATCTTGCGCTGCTGACATGGGGATTTCTGGTGCCATTCGTGTGGGGATTCAGCACGAAGTGGATGCCGGTGTTCCTGGGCCTGAGGGCTGTCAGGCCGCGCTTGCTGCTGGGAGCGCTGGCGGTCAATTTCGCGGGCGTGGCGCTGACGCTAGCGGGATGGGGGAGGATGGCGACAATATTCTTTGTGGCCGGCACGTGCCTGGCAATTGCGGCGCTGGGAATGTTTGAACGGGCAGTGCGCGAAGCGAAAACGCGAGGCGTGCACGGAAGTTTTCCGTTTTTCATTCGCATGGCGTACGGATGGCTGCTGGTTGCCGCGTCGCTGGGCGCCGGCGCGGCGATCTGGGATTCATCGGGAGGAATTTGGGGCGCTTCGCGGCACGCGCTGACTGTCGGATTCATCGCGGTGATGGTGATGTGCGTGGGCCAACGAGTGCTGCCGGCGTTTGCGGGAATGCGATTGCTTTGGAGCAGCCGGCTGATGTTCGCGGGACTCGCGCTGCTCACGATGGGCTGCTGTCTTCGAGTTCCCGGTGAGATTCTGGCGTATCAGGGATACGCGAACTGGGCGTGGGCGGTGTTACCGATTTCGGCGATGCTGGAATTGGCGGGGATCACGGCCTTCGCCATGAATATTTTTGGGACGTTCATTCTCGAGCCGAGCCACGTGCAGAAGAGCCCGATCGTCGTTGGAATCGCGCGGGCCTCCGAGGAAAATTCGGTCGTATGATGTTGGTCGAGTTGAGGTAACATCCCGGCCAATCGCCGGGCCTCGGGGACGGAGAAAAATATGAAAGAGAATCCGAAACCATCGCGGCCTCCCGCAGCGGTGCGCGCGGCCGGACCGTTGGGGGCGACGATGCTTTCCTTTGACTTGAAGGCCGAGATCGAAGGGCTGCGCGCGGAAGACGCTTGGCAGATGGGGCACAATTCGAAGACGCTGGTGAAACACGCGGGAATGCGGGTGGTTCTGATGGCGCTGAAATCGAAAGCGCGCCTCAACGAACATAAGGCAGCCGGCGAAATCTCAGTGGAGACGATCCAGGGTCACATTCGAATGCACGTACAGGATCAGATATTCGAGCTGCCCGCGGGACAGTTGTTGGCGCTTGACCGCGGAGTTGTCCACGATGTAGAAGCTATCGAGGACAGCGCTTTTCTGCTCACCATTGCATGGCCCCAGGGCAGTGCCAAGGACTGAACCCGGCGACTGGCGCCGCGCATCGCCAATGCCCGGCTGAGCCAGACGCGAGGAGCGCGGCATGAACGAGACGACGAAGCGCGCATTGTTGGTTTCGAACGGCTGGATTCAGGCGATCGCGATCGTGATGTTGTGCGGCTTCCTGATTCTGGGGATGCTGGCCTATCGAACGTACACCGACGAGCCGCCGATTCCTTCGCGCGTGGTAGGGCCAAGCGGCGAGGTTCTATTCACGGGAACGGATGTAATCGCCGGGCAGGAAGTATTTCTTCGCAACGGGCTGATGGAGTATGGCTCGATCTTCGGACATGGCGCCTATCTGGGTCCGGATTTCACGGCGGACTATCTCCATCGCGCGGCGCTGATAGCCATCGATCACTACGGCGGACCGTCGTCAGAAGCAGCGAAGCAGCAGACGATCAGCGACTTCAAGACGAATCGCTACGATGCCGGCACCGGGGTGCTGGAATATTCAGGGGCGCAAGCGGAAGCGTTTGAGAAGCTGGAAGACTACTATGGCGGTTATTTTGGAGCGCCGGACACAAAACACGGGTTAAGGCCGTCGGCGATCACCGATCCTAGGCAGATCAAGCAACTGACGGCGTTCTTTAGCTGGTCGGCGTGGGCGGGTTCGACGCTGCGGCCGCATCTGAATTACTCGTATACAAATAATTGGCCTCCCGAATCACTGGTTGGAAATCATCCGACTGCGGATGCGATTGTCTGGAGCGTGCTGTCGCTGATCGCGCTGCTGGGCGGCATCGGGATATTGCTGGCGGCGTTTGGGCGTTGGAATTTTCTGGGCTGGCACGGGCGGGAGGATCAGCAGGTTTCCTTTCGTCCGCCCGACGAAGTGGCGCTGACGCCGGCACAGCGGTCGTGCGCCTGGTTTTTCTTGGTGATGGCGCTGCTTTTTACGATGCAAACGCTGCTGGGAGGTGCGACGCAGCATTACCGGGCGGAAATCGCCAACTTTTTCGGCTTCGATCTGGCGCGAGTGCTGCCCTTCAACATCGCTCGCACGTGGCATCTGCAGCTGGCGATTTTCTGGGTTTCCACGTCGTTTCTTGCGGCGGGGATTTTTCTGGCTCCGATGATCGCGGGACGAGAGCCGCACCGACAGAACTGGCTTTCGTACGGACTGCTGACAGCTTTGGCGATTGTGGTGTTCGGAAGCCTGGCCGGCGAATATGCGGGGATCAGCGGCTGGATCGGGCGGGGGTGGTCGTGGTTTGGCGCGCAGGGATTCGAGTATCTCGATCTCGGGCGATTCTGGCAGATTCTGCTGACGATAGGACTGGTTTTCTGGGTCGTCATTTTGTTTCGAGGTTTGCGCGGGCGTCTGGGCTCGGAGCACGTGGGAAATATGCCCTGGCTATTTTTTTTCTCGGCGCTTTCCATTCCCGCGTTCTATGCCGTGGGCCTGCTGGCTCGGACCAACTCGCACTTTACGACCACTGATTTTTGGCGCTTTTGGGTGGTGCATCTGTGGGTGGAAGATTTTCTCGAACTATTTACGACCATCATGGTCGCTTACATCTTTGTGCTGCTGGGCGTGGTACATGAGCGGGTGGCCCTGAAAGTGATTTACCTGGATATCCTGCTGTATTCGGCCGGGGGCGTGGTGGGAACCATGCACCATGTTTATTTTTCGGGCGAACCATCGATACACATGGCGCTGGGAGCGTTTTTCTCAGCGGCGGAAGTGATTCCGCTGACATTTCTGACACTGGAAGCGTGGAGTTTTTTGCAGCTGGGCGCGCAACAGAGCAGCAACTCGCGGGCGCCATTTCCTCATTTCTGGGC
>JBAVQT010000032.1:0-3714 GCA_049694295.1 Candidatus Acidiferrales bacterium | reverse complement strand
CTTTATGGCAGATTCGCGCGCCGCAGATGACCTATTGGGACGCCGAGGCCAGGGCGCACCTCGAGGGCGGAGTGACAGCCACCTCGCAGCAGGGCACGCTGGTCTCGCAGACGCTGGACGTGTTCCTCGCGCCTGCGCCCACGCCCAAAGGGAACGCGGGCGGCAGTTCGAGCGGCGCGGCGCCTCCCACGAGCCGGCAATTGAGCCGGGCGCTGGCGCTGGGCAGCGTGGTGGTCAGCCAGGGCGACCGGCGGGGCACTGCCGACCAGGCGGAATACACCGCGAGCGACGAAAAATTCGTGTTATCGGGCGGCAAACCCACAATTACTGATGCTTCGAGCGACACAACGACGGGCCGTTCGTTGACCTTCTTTGTTGCGAATGATACGATTTTGATTGATTCGCAGGAAGGTTCGCGCACGCTAACCAAGCACCGGGTTGAGAAATGAACCGGCATGTTGAAACTCCAGGCCGCCGATCTGAGTAAGTCGTATCGCGGCCGCAAGGTCGTGGACAACATCAGTTTGGAGATTCGGCAGGGAGAAGTGGTTGGGCTGCTCGGGCCGAACGGCGCAGGAAAGACCACGACGTTTTATATTCTGGTCGGACTGGCGCGTCCGGACTACGGGCGTGTGCTGCTGGACGGCGAGGATATCACCGATCTCCCGATGTACCTCCGGGCCCGCAGCGGCATCAGCTACCTTCCCCAGGAGCCCTCGGTCTTTCGCAAGCTGACCGTCGAAGAGAATTTGCTCGCGGTGCTGGAAACTTTGCCGCTGACCTCCGAACAGCGGCGCGACCGCGTGGAAGAACTGCTTTCGCAGATGGGGTTGGAGGGTGTGCGTTACAGCCAGGCGTACGTGCTGTCTGGCGGCGAGCGGCGCAGGCTGGAAATCGCGCGTTCGCTGGTGCTTAAGCCCTCCTTCGTGCTGCTGGACGAGCCATTTGCGGGGATCGACCCGCTCACGGTGGTGGACATTCAGAAAATTATCGGAGACCTGAGCGCGGCGGGAATCGGAGTGCTGGTGACCGATCACAACGTGAGGGATACTCTGGCCGTGACCAACCGGGCCTACATCATAACCGACGGCAAGATTTTACATGCCGGCACCCCCCTGGAGCTGGCGGACAATGCGGAAGTCCGCCGCGTCTATCTGGGAGAAAGTTTCCGGCTGAACTAAAATTTTATGAACTATCTCGCGCCCAAACTGCATCTTCGCGTCGCGCAAAAGCAGATCCTGACGCCGGGGTTGGTGCAGATGGTCAGCGTGCTGGCGCTGAACCGGCTGGAGCTGCGCGAGATGATCAACCAGGAGATCATGGCGAATCCGGTCCTGGAAGAAGTGGCCGAAGGCGACGCCGCCGCGCAAGACAGCTACACCGACGAGGCGTTCCTCAAAAAAGAAATCGAGAAAGTCCCGGAAACTCCGGAAGCCAATCCCTTCGATGAATTCGATTTCGGATCGTTCTTCACGCAGTATTTGAACACCGGCGCGGAGCGCGCCGCGGCCAGCGAATCGGAAGAAATCGAAAAGCCTTCGTTCGACAAGTTTCTGTCGTCCCCCTCCAGCCTGGCCGATCACCTGACGTGGCAATTGAGCGTTAGCATCTCGACCGAGACGGTGCGCAAGATCGGCGAAGCGATCATCGGGAACCTGGACGAGAACGGTTATTTGACCGCGACGCTGGAAGAAATCGCGCAGTCCGAAAACTATTCCATGGAAGATGTGGAAGAAGCGCTGGCCATGGTGCAGGAGTTCGATCCGCCGGGAATTGCGGCGCGCGATTTGCCGGAGTGCCTGCTGATGCAACTGAAACTGATCGATCCGCAGAATACGCTGGCGCAGCAGATCATCTCCGAACATCTGAAGCTGCTGCAAAATAATCAGCTGAAGGAAGTGGCGCGAGCGCTGAACCGTCCGGTGGAGCTGGTGAAGCGCGCGGTGGATTCGATCAAGCGCCTCGATCCCAAGCCGGGGCTGCGTTACAACAAGATCGAGCCGCGATTGGTGGAACCGGACGTGCAGTTCCGCAAGGTAGACGGCGAGTGGGCTGTGTTCATGAGCGAAGACGACCTGCCGCAGTTGCGCCTGAACCCGACCTACCGGCGCCTGCTCTCACGCGACGCGGCGGACCGCGATGTGAGGAACTACGTGAAGGAGCGCTTCACGGCGGCCATCCAGCTGATGAAAAATATCGAGCAGCGGAAACACACGATTTTGCGCGTGTGCCAGTCCATCCTGCGGCGGCAGGGAGATTTTCTGGATTACGGCGCGGATCATCTGAAGCCCATGATGATCAAGGAAGTGGCCGAGGAAGTTGGGGTGCATCCCTCGACGGTGAGCCGCGCGGTTGCGAATAAATACGTGCACACGCCTCAAGGAGTGCTGGAGCTGCGTTACTTTTTCTCGGAGTCGGTGAACGGACCGCAGGGCAGCGAAATGTCGTTGCTGTCGCTGAAGCGCCGCGTGAAGAAAATGATTGAGGACGAAGACACCTCGCATCCGCTGACCGACGAACAGATCACCAAACAGTTGAGCAATGAAGGCATCCACGTTACTCGCCGCACGGTCGCCAAGTATCGCGAAGATTTGCGCATCCCCAGCACGCACCGACGCCGGGTGAAGGGCTAGCCGCCCCCGCCGTGTCCCGCCAGCCCACAGGCAGGAACCCCGGCCGAGACGCGCGCCAGCTGGTGATCCTCACCGGCCTGGCCGGATCGGGCAAAGGTTCGGTCCTCAAAGCCTTCGAAGACCTCGGCTACTACTGCGTGGATAACCTGCCTGTAGCGCTGATTCCGATGTTCAGCGAAATTTACGGAAATGGCGCGGGCGGGGAAATCGAGCGTGCCGCGCTGCTGGTGGACGCGCGCGAAGGCGGACAGATCGAAAATCTGCCGGGAATTTATCGCGCGCTGATCGTCGAGCATCCCGCGACGCTGGTGTTCATCGAGGCGAGCGACGACGTGCTGATGCGGCGATTCAGCGAAACGCGCCGGCCGCATCCGGTGGGCCAGGGCCTTTCGGTGGCGGAGGGCATTCGGGAAGAGCGGCGGCAGATGGCGCCGATCCGTCGGCTGGCGGACGTGGTGATCGACACGTCGAAATTCAACGTTCACGAGCTGCGGCAGTTCATCATGCAGCGTTTCCAGAAAGCCGCGCGGCGGCCATTGCTGGTGTCGGTAGTGAGCTTCGGATTTCGCTACGGGATTCCGGCGGACGCCGATCTGGTGTTCGACGTGCGTTTTCTGCCCAATCCGCATTTCGTGCCGAGGCTGCGGCCTTACAGCGGAAAAGATTCGCGCGTGGCGCGCTACATCCGGTCGTTTCCCCAGACCGGAGAATTTTTGCGCCGCATCGAAAGCCTGCTGGCATATCTGATTCCGCATTACATCACCGAGGGAAAAAGTTATCTGACGGTGGCGCTGGGCTGCACCGGCGGCCGGCATCGTTCGGTGACGCTGGCGGAAGTGATCGCGCGAGCTCTGCGGAAGAAAGGCTATTCGGCCAAGACCGTGCATCGCGATCTGGAGAAAACGACCACCTGAGATTTTCGGAACGGCAGCCAAAGCCCGCGGCTGCAAACCGCAATATCTGAAAGCATGGAAACGAAACCACAATCTTCGAACCAGCGAGAGCTGCGGCGGCTGCTGGGATACGTCCGGCCATACTCGGTAGTGATGGTGGCGGGGATTTTACTGATGGCGCTAATGGC
>JBAVQT010000031.1:0-2655 GCA_049694295.1 Candidatus Acidiferrales bacterium | reverse complement strand
GCCTCAAGAATACCTTCATCGCCAAAATGGCTGGTCACGAGCACGCGATTTTGCCGTATCCTTTGCAAAATATGCTGACGCGTACGATGCGTGTGGCCGCTGCAAGTCAGGGCCAGAGCGGTTTCCTCTCGCTGTGGGCGGGCATGGGAGCTATCCACGCCCGCACGCTTCCCGCGGCGGAGTTATTCAAGCGCTTGCTTGAGGAACTGGATTTCAGCGGGGCCTGAGCCTCAAGCTGGATTTCGCAGGGCACGGCGCGCGGCTCGCAATTCGCCCAAATTTCTTACGGAGGTTTCTCTTCTTAATCATGAACCACTCTACTCAGCCTGGCGGTCAGGCCGTCGCACCGGCCAACCGGCAAATTCAGCAGGAATACGACGCCTTCAAGGCCAAAGCTCTCAAGCTTGACTTGACCCGCGGCAAGCCGTCGCCGGCGCAACTCGATTTGAGCGCCGAAATGCTCGCGCTGCCCGGCGCGGCGGACTTTATCGCCGAGGGTGCCGTGGATTGCCGCAACTACGGCGGCCCGCAAGGCCTCGTCGAAGCACGCCGATTATTTTCCGCCATCCTCGGGGCGCCTCCCGAGCAGGTCGTCGTCGCCAATAATTCCAGCCTCGCGCTAATGCATGACGCCGTGGTCTACGCTCTGCTGAAAGGCACATGCGACAGCGACGCGCCGTGGGGAAAGCACGGCCAGATCGCGTTCCTGTGCCCAGTCCCGGGTTACGACCGGCACTTCACCATCTGCGCCGACTACGGCATTCGCATGATTCCCATCGCCATCGACGAAAACGGCCCCGACATGGACACGGTCGAGCGCCTCGTAGCGGAGGATGCCTCCATCAAAGCCATCTGGTGCATGCCCAAGTACAGCAACCCCACCGGCACGGTGTATTCAGCCGCCGTGATCGAGCGCCTCGCGGCCATGAAGACCGCAGCGCCAGATTTTCGCCTTTTCTGGGACAACGCCTATTGCGTGCATCATCTGACTCCCCAGCGCATCGCCATCGCCAACATTCTCGAACTCTGCGCGCGCCACGGAAATCCCAACCGCCCGCTGGTCTTCGCTTCCACCTCGAAAATCACCCTGGCCGGTTCGGGCCTCGCGATGTTTGCGTCGTCGAAGGAAAACATTAGCTGGCTGCTTGCCCGCCTGGCGCCGCGCACCATCGGCCCGGATAAGCTCAATCAGTTGCGGCACGTGCGATTTTTGAAAAGCGAATCGGGAATTCTGGAACTGATGGACCGGCATCGCGCTCTGATCGCGCCGAAATTTCAGAAGGTACTGGATATTTTCGGCCAGAAGCTCGCGCACGTTCCCGGCGTGAGCTGGACCACTCCAAAGGGCGGCTATTTCATCACTCTCGAAGTCCCCAAACGCTGCGCCCAGCGCGTCGTCGCGCTCGCAAAAGATGCCGGTGTCGCTCTCACGCCCGCCGGAGCCACCCACCCCCATGGAAAGGATCCCGACGACCGTACCATCCGCATTGCTCCCACGTTTCCCGCGCTATCGGAAGTCGCCCAGGCGGCCGAGGGCGTGGCACTCTGCGTCCTCCTGGCTGCGGCCGAGCAATCCTCGCGGCCATCGAATTAACCGCGCCGCGCTTCCGGCCGCGGATAGCCGGCCAAATATGTAATCGGCATTTTGCCGGTCGCTCTGGGATGCTCGCCCAGCTCCCATTGGTAATCCGTGGCGCTCAATCCTGCGATAATTTCGCGCAGCTCCGCCGGCTGGTATGTTCGCAGGCACGAAACCATTCCATCGAATAGCAGCACCAGCGGAATTACGGGCAGCAAGTATGTCCACAGCAAGCGTGACCATCGGAACGGACGTATCCACGGCGTGAACAGCAACGGCGTCAGCGCCCAAAATAACATTGCGCCGATCATCATCGGCGCGCGCCGGGTAATTTCGAATATGCCAATCCCCTGCCCGGCGTCCACCGCGTTTTGCAGCACCGCACCAGCTTCTGCGGGCCGGAAATGATGAAAGGCTGTGAACATCGTACGGAACCCGGTCAATCCGGCCGGCACCTTCGTCGCGTCAACCGGATCCGCCCGAAAACTCACCCGGTCCTGAGAAACAGTCTTGAGATTTTGGAACGCCGCGACATTCGGAAATTTATCGGTGAGCGCAATCTCTAGCGGCGCCGGCGTGCCCTGCTGCAGCCGCCCCGAAAGATCCACCCACGGCCCTCCGCCGCCCGAGCACAGATCCACAATCGACCGGCTCCCCGTCGAATCCAGCCACCCGCGAAGCAACGGCGCGATCGGCGCGTAAACATTCAGCCGCTCCAGCCCAAACCGCAGCGCATCCGTGACTTCGTTCCGAATAACTTTAGGGAACCACGCTTGCTCGTGCAGCTCGATAAACTGAATTCGCCGCATCGCAGCTAGTCCTCACCCACACCGGGAAACAATGCGTCCCTATACCACAAATCCCCCGCACGCGTGGAAACCGATTCAGCAGGGCGCCAGTTCCCTCGCGCCCGGCGATGACCCTGCCGCACCGTGGATTTCATCACCGATACAGCGTACGATTCTCATGTACCCTGAGACAAGCCACCGCAACTTCATCCGGCGGCGAATGCACTGAAAAGGAGCGGCGATGTATCCCGAAGAATTAGTGGCGCCCATGCGCAAAGAACTCACCGG
>JBAVQT010000030.1:0-7180 GCA_049694295.1 Candidatus Acidiferrales bacterium | reverse complement strand
AAATACTACCCCCTATTTCAGCATATCCGCGCACCTCCGCTACCCCCACCCCGCCGCCCCTACCCCACCCCGCCTCGCGCGCCGGATTCTCGAATTGCGACTCACAAGTCACGCATCATCAATCGCTTGCCACGAATCACCGCTCATTTGCCACTAATCGTTACTCACCAGCCCCGAATCACGCATTTGACCGCCCCCGCCGCATCCCCTACTATGGAAACTGCACGCAACTTGCGAGTCACTAGTTCCCGGTTCGGTCCACGAGCCGGGATCCCGGCGCGCGGATTTCGCGCGATGCCGGGACACCAGCCACTCGTCACGGACTTCTAATGTTCGAAACACTCACAGAGAAACTGCAGCGCACATTCAAGAATCTTCGCGGTCAGGGCAAGCTCACCGAAGAGCACCTGGACGCCGCGCTGGGCGAAATTCGCGAGTCGCTGCTCGAAGCGGACGTCAACGTCGGCGTGGCCGATGATTTCGTCGGGCACATTCGCGAGAAAGCTGTGGGCTCGGAAGTGCTGCTGCAACTCGCGCCCGATCAGCAAGTGGTCAAGATCGTGCGCGACGAGCTGGCTGAGTTGCTGGGCCGCGAAGCCAAACCAATCTTCGCCTCGCGCCCGCCCGCAGTCTGGATGATTGTCGGGCTGCAAGGCTCGGGCAAAACCACATCCACCGGCAAGCTTGGCAAATGGCTCGCCGAACATGGGCATCGCCCGCTGGTGGTTTCGACCGACGTCTACCGCCCTGCAGCGCGCGAACAGCTCGCGCAAGTCGCCAAGGCTACCGGCACGCCGGTCTGGCTGGGCACGGGGACGGACAAGCCGATGGAAATCGTGCGCGGCGCGATGCGCGAGGCCAAGCTATCCGCCTGCGACGTGATTCTGGTGGACACGGCGGGCCGTCTGCACATTGACGACGAGCTGATGAACGAGCTCTCGGATCTCAAGCGCGATCTCAATCCCACCGAACTCCTATTCGTCGCGGACGCCATGATCGGGCAGGACGCGGTGCGGTCGGCGGGCGAGTTTCACAAGCGGCTGGGCGTTACCGGCATCATTCTCACCAAAATGGATGGCGACGCGCGCGGCGGCGCGGCTCTTTCGATCCGCAAGGTCACCGGCGCGCCCGTGAAATTCGTGGGCGTGGGCGAAAAATACGACGCGCTCGAGCCCTTTCATCCCGAGCGCATCGTGGGCCGCATTCTGGGCATGGGCGACGTGCTCGGACTGATCGAGCGCGCCGAAAAAAACATAGACGAAAAGAAAGCGCGCGAGCTCGAGCGCAAGCTGCGCGAAGACGATTTCACGCTCGAGGATTTTCGCGATCAGTTGCAGCAGATCCGCAAAATGGGCTCGATGGAGCAACTGCTCGGGATGCTGCCCAAGGTCGGGCCTTTCGCGAAAATCCCGAAGGATGTGCAGGTCGACGAGGGCCGGTTGAAGTCCATCGAAGCGGTGATTAATTCGATGACCGCGCGCGAGCGGGAAAACTCGAATCTCATTGACGGCAAGCGACGCAAGCGCATCGCCAGGGGCAGCGGCACGTCGGTGCAGCAGGTCAATGAAGTGCTCAAGCAGTACGGCGACATGCGCCGCATGATGAAGCAGTACGGCAGCTACGCGAAAACGAAAATGCGCGGCCTGGGCAAATTCGCCGGGCTGAAATGATCGCGCCGCCCACGGGCAGCTTCGGCTATTGGTGAAAGCCCCCGGATTCGCTATACTTGTCCGATTCGACTTAGGAGGTTGTACCCTGTGTTAACGATTCGTTTGGCCCGCATTGGCAAGAAAAAGCGCCCGTTCTATCGCGTGGTCGTCACTGAGAAGACGCGCCCGCGCAACGGCCGCTTTGTCGAGATTGTCGGTACCTACGATCCGCTCAAGAAGCCCGCTGCGGTCCTCCTCGATCGGGAGCGCGTGAAGTATTGGCTGGGCAAGGGCGCGCAACCCAGCGACACGGTCCGCAGTTTCTTGCGCAACCAGAAGCCCTCCTAAGCCGTCTCACTTCACAGCTGGATTTATGCCCGGTTCTAATGCCTGCATGAGTGGGGTGTCCGCTGGGTTCGATTTGCTGCGGAGGACGCTATGAGGGTTCTGGTGGAAGAGATTGCCAAGGCGTTGGTGGATCATCCGGACGCCGTACAAGTAAAGGCCGTGGAAGGCGAGCAGGTGACTGTGTTGGAATTGCGCGTTCATCCCGAGGACCTCGGCAAAGTGATCGGCCGGCAGGGGCGCACGGCGAAGTCCATTCGCACGCTGTTGGGCGCAGCTGGCATGAAACTTAAGAAGCGCTTCACGCTCGAAATTCTGGAATAGTGCTGCGGGCGTTGAACGAGAACGAATCGGCGAGAGTCACGCTGGCGCGGCTGGTAAGGCCGCACGGCCTGCGCGGAGAAATCGCCGCCGAAATCCTCACTGATTTTCCTGAGCGACTCAAGAAATTAAAATCCGCGGAACTGTGGGACGGGCGCAGCGCCCCGCGACGCGTCGGCGTGCGCGGCTGCTGGATTTCCAAAAGCCGGGGCGGACAGGCGATCTTTCATTTCGAAGGTTCGAACTCGATGTCCGACGCGAAAAAACTAGTGGGCCTCGAGGTGCAGGTTCCGCTCGCCGAGCGCGTTGCGCTTCCGGCGGGCAGCTACTTCATCTCCGACCTGATCGGCTGCGAAGCTGTGACGCCGGGTGGCGCGGCGCTGGGCCGCGTGCGCGATGTGCAGGCGATCGGCGAAAATGTCGCTGGGACACCGATTCTGGTGGTGGATTCAGCGCGCGGCGAACTGCTCATTCCGCTGGCCGTGGCGATTTGCCTGCGCGTGGACCTGGATGCTCGACGCATCGAGATCGCGCCTCCTGAAGGCTTGCTGGACTTAAATTCCGGCGTATAGTTCGCGCCAGTCGCGTTACCATCGTGATCGTGCGCTTCGATTTGATCACCATCTTCCCCGAGTTTTTCGCCGGACCGCTCGATTATGGCATCGTGCGTCGCGCCCGCGAGGCTCGCCTGATTGATATGCACATCCACGACTTGCGGGACTTCACGCACGATAGGCATCGCACGGTGGACGATCGCCCGTTTGGCGGCGGCGAAGGAATGGTGATGAAGCCCGAGCCGCTGTTTGAGGCCGTCGAGTCATTGCTGGGCGCGGAACGCGATGCGAGCGCAGCACCAGCCATTCCTGCGGGGAACGCGATCGTACTGCTGTCGGCCGCGGGTAAACTCTTCCGCCAGGAAACTGCGCGGCGATTCTCGGCGCTCAACCATGTGATTCTCATCTGCGGCCGGTACGAAGGAGTGGACGAGCGCGTGGCGGAGCGATTGGCAACCGACGAAATATCTGTCGGCGATTTCGTACTTTCCGGCGGCGAGCTGCCCGCGGCCATGGTGCTGGATGCGGTCACGCGGCTGATTCCCGGCGCGCTCGGCAACGAAGACTCAACAGTCAACGAATCGTTCAGCGCTCCGGCTGACGCCGCCGACATCGAGCCAGCCAACGTTGCGACGAGTGACGATCGGCACCTCGCGCAACGCGGAATTCTCGATTATCCCCACTACACGAGGCCGCAAACATTTCGCGGCTGGGATGTGCCGGAAATCCTGATGAGCGGCCATCACGAAGAGATTCGCCGCTGGCGCAGCAAAATGGCGCTGGAAAAGACGTTGCGCAATCGACCGGATTTGGTCGGCGGAACGGAGAAAAGCGCGCGGCGCGGCTAGTTTGCAGCCCAATCGAACGGACCGGCGGATAAGGCAAATTCGTCTAGTCATCCGCGCGCTCCTTGCGTATAATTAGAGATTGTCTGTTGTGTGCTGGCCCCACCTGAGCGGGTCTGCCGGGAAAATAGAGCTATGAAGCCGATACTAGCCAAGGCGCAGGAGTCCCAACTTCGGAAAGATTTACCCGTGTTTCGTCCGGGCGACACGATTCGTGTCCACGTCCGCTTGAAGGAAGGCGAGGGCGACAAGGAACGCATTCAGCCGTTTGAAGGCGTGGTGATGAGCCGCCGGGGCGAACTGCTCGGCGAGAGCTTTACGGTGCGGCGCGTGAGTTTCGGCGTGGGCATCGAGCGCATTTTTCCGCTGCATTCGCCGATGATCAGCTCGATCGACGTGGTGAATAAGGGCCGTGTGCGTCGCGCCAAGCTGAACTACTTGCGCGGACGCAAAGGCAAGGCTGCGCGCATCAAGCGCGCCGCCCGGCCTGAGACGGTGGCAGCCGCAGGAAAGTAAATCTCCGACAAACCTACCAGGATTTCCGAGCCCGCTACGAATCACTGGTAGCGGGCTTTTTATTGGGGTGAATGGTGTGAGGCGACTGGGCCAAGCCCGTTCCCACGTTTCGGAAGGCTCGGCAGTTTTCCACATGCGGTCGTTTTGTTTTTGAGAACTTGCGCGGAGCCGGCGCGGAGCGCCTCTCCGCGTGTGCTACACTTTCCCGCCGATGGCACGGCTTTGCTCTGCGCGGTACGAACGAGAAGCGCGCCGGCACGGATGGCAGCGCATTGCAGGACTCGATGAGGCCGGACGCGGCTCGCTGTTTGGTCCCGTGATAGCTGGCGCCGTGATTCTGAATCCTCGCCGGCGCATCGTGGGGCTGGACGATTCGAAGAAGCTGACGCCGGATCGACGCCGCGAGCTCGCCGAACGGATTCGCGAGCATGCTCTGGCGTGGGCTCTGGCGGAAATCGATTCCGCGCGCATTGACGCCTGGAATATTTACCAGGCGAGCCGCCAGGCCATGTTGGCCGCAACCTCGCGACTTTATCCCTTACCGGACTTTCTCCTGCTGGACGCGATGGAAATCGATCTCCCCATAGAGCAAAAGTCGCTGATCCATGGCGACGCCCGATCGATCTCCATCGCCGCGGCTTCCATCCTTGCCAAGGTCGAGCGGGACCAGCGCATGGAGGAGTTCGACCGGATCTACCCGCAATATGGTCTGGCGCAACACAAAGGTTACGGCACTCCCGAACATCTGGCGGCGCTTCGCCTCCACGGTCCCACGCCGCTGCACCGCTTTTCGTACGCTCCGGTCCGCGAAGCCAGGTGTTGGGCAGCCGGTGCCACGCAGACACCCCTGCCGCTCGCAGGCTCCCCCTCCGAGACTGGTGCCAACGCGGAAAACATAGCCTAGGGTCACCGGTCCCTGTTTCGCACTGTTATCGCCTATGGCACCTTGCTTGACCCCGTTCATTGCCCCGTGTTTTTGGCGCGTGCTAACCTTTCACACTGAGCTGCGTGTGTGTCCTCTCGTGCCATTCGTAGCCGGGGAATCTGGGGCGGGCGAAATCATTCATGGCCTTCAATAAGAGCAAAGCGCTCGAAAATGCGCTGAAGTTCCTCAACCAGGGTAAGCCCGCCCAGGCTATCGCCGAATATCAGCTGATCCTCCGCGCGGACCCGAAAGACCAAGCCACCCTGATGACCGTGGGCGATCTTTTCGCCCGCCAGGGAGACATGGGACAGGCCATCGAATATTTCGAACGGCTTGCACAGGTCTACCTGAATGACGGCTTCAACAGCAAAGCCATCGCAATCTACAAGAAGATCGCCAAGCTGGCACCGAACGAGCTGGCCCCGCTGGAGCGGCTGGCCGACCTGTACGTGCAGCAAGGTGTACTGAGCGAAGCCCGGCCGCTATTTCTCCAGATCGCCGAAGCGCACTTAAAGGCCAACCACGCGTCGAAGGCGGTGGAAGTGCTCCATCGCCTGCTGGAGGTCGAGCCCGAAAATTCCCGTGTGCAAATGCGTCTGGCCGAACTTTACAACGTGATGGGCCAGAAGAAAGAGTCGTCGGAAACGTATCTAAGCTACGCGCAGCGCCTGTACGACCATGGCGAAACGGACGAAGCCCGGAAGCTGATCGACCGCGCCGTAGAGGTGGATCCATCAAACGCCGCTGCGCACCTGCTGAAAGCGAAAATTCTCAACGCCGGCAATCAGGGGCCAGAGGCCATCGCGGCGCTGGCAAGCCACCCGGACGCCGAAGCCGGCGGTGACGTCACCAAGATGCTGGTGGACCTTGAATTACGGACGGGACAACCGCAAAAGGCGGCAGAGATCGCGCGACGCCAACTGGCGCGCGGCCACGAGCACTATGGCTTGCTGTACCACGTCGCGGAGACGCTGATTGAAAGCGGCCAGACCGATGAAGCGTTTCCTTTGCTCGGCGAGCTTCGCAATCCGATGATCGAAGCAGGCGAACAGGATCGCTTCGTGAAGGCTCTGACCAGTGCATCCGAGAGAATGCCGGGACGGATTGAGCCGCTGGAAATGCTCGTTGATTTTTGCCGCACCATCAGCGATCCCTTCCGGCTAAATTCGGCGCTGAGCCAGCTGGCGGATGCGTACGAAAGCGCGGGTGATTTCCCTCGCGCGGAGCAGGTGCTCGAAGAAATCGTAGATCGCAACAAGAACGATGAACGGATTCAGGATCGCCTTGCACAGTTTCGCGCACGCACGGGTGGCGGGACACCTGTGGCCGTGCCGTCTCATCAGCTGAGCCCGGACTCCTCCGCTTCGATTATGGAAGAGCGCGGCGAGGCCGAGGCGTCCGCGCCTCTGCCGATCATCGAGGAGCAATTCGATGAAGAAACGCAGCGATATATCGCGCAGGCGCTGACCGACGTGGACCTGTTTTCGAGCTATGGGCTGACGCAAAAAGCCACTCATCTTCTCGAGAACGTGCTGCAGCGCGCGCCGCGGCACACGCCAACTCTGGAGCGCTTGCTTGATCTTTATCTCGGCGCAGGAAACGAGCGGCGCACCGCGGAATTGGCCGGACAGCTCGAACAGATTCATCGTGAAAGACGCGACAATGTCAACGCCGAACGGTTTGCTGAGCTGCGCCAAAGATTTCAGAAGGCCGCGGGAATTACGGAAGCAGAACTGCCCGCAGCTCCGCCCGTTGCAGCGAGGCCGCCGGCAGCTATTTCCTCCGCTCAGGCGTCGGTCACCGAGACCCTGACTTCTCCAGTTTTCGAAGTTGCTCCGGCCCCAGTGCCACCACCGCCGCCGGCCGCCGCCGCTCTACCGCCGCAGGAATTTGAAATTCCCTTGATTGCCCACGAGACGGAAACAGACGAGGTCGCCGCAGCGCCCCCCGTTGCCCCGGTGCCACGGGAAGCTGCTATGCCGTCCATTCTGGAGTCGGAACCGGGTCCTCCGCCCACGCCAGAAC
>JBAVQT010000029.1:0-4602 GCA_049694295.1 Candidatus Acidiferrales bacterium | reverse complement strand
GTCCCAATCCGACGATCATTCCCGCCCAAACCGATCCGCGCGCGCCCGGCCTTTCCAAGCGCCGCGTTCATTTACAATCTCTGCAATCCGCGCTCCGCGCCACGGCGAAATTATACCCGTAATTGATCTGCGAAAAGATAGAGCCGCGCCCCGAAGAAACTCCGAATGTGGCGCCGTTTCCAGGAGCCCTACTCGTAGCGCAGCGCCACCATCGGGTCCACGCGGCTGGCGCGCCGCGCGGGAATGTACGTTGCCAGCAGAGTGACGCCGCTAAGCAGCACAGCCACCAGCGCTATCGTCACGGGATCCCAGGGCTTCACGCCATAGAGCAGGCTGCTCATCAGCCGCGCGAGCGCCAGCGCCGAGCCAACCCCCAGAACCACTCCCACCATCGCGAGTTGCATGCCCTGCTTCACCACCATCCGCCGCACCTGCTCCGGGCTGGCGCCCAGCGCCATCCGCACGCCAATTTCCTGCGTCCGCTGCTGCACCGAATACGCCATCAAGCCGTAAACGCCAATCGCGGCGAGCGCCAGCGCCACGCCCGCGAAAATCGTGAGTAGCGTCATGTAGAAATCGTTGCGCGCCGTGGATTCCCCCACCACCTGCTGCATGCTGCGGATGTGCGCCACCGGCAAACCGCCGCTGGCTTCGCGCAGCTCGCGCTGAATATCCGAACTCAGCGCAAACGGCTGCAGCTTCGTGCGCACCAGCCAGATCATCGGCGTGATGCGATTGTTCAGCGCGATGATCCCATCGTTCACCTGCGCAATGGGCACATACATGATTGGGTCCGGCGGCCGGCTCAACGAACCTTGCCGCACGTCGCCCACAATCCCCACGATCTGCCGCGGTCCCTCCTCGAATTCCGGGCCCACGCCTTTGCCAATGATGATGCGCGCGTCCAACGCGTCGCCCTTGGGCCAGTATTTTTTCGCCAGTGTTTCGTTGATGATCGCTACGCGGTCCGCGGCGCCGTTGTCCTGATCGGTGAACGTGCGTCCTCGCACCAGCGGTATGTGGAACACGTCGAAATAGCGTGGCGACGTTGTCAGCCACCCGGCGCCTCCGCTGTACGGCCCTTCCGTCGGCGCTCGCCCCTCGATGTTAAATGGCAGCCCGAAGCCTCCTTCGAGCGGCAGGCAACAGGTCATCGCCACCGCGGACACTCCCGGCAGGCTTTCGATGCGTTCACGTCCGTCGCGTTCAAGCTGGTCCACGCCCGCGGCCTTCTCGAAACGCGTGCCCGTAAGCGACATCTGCATGGTCAGGACGTTGTGCGCGTCGAACCCCGGATTCACTCCCCGCAGGGCTCCGAAAGTGCGAATCAGCAGCGCCGCGCCCACTAGCAAAATGAGCGCCAGCGCCATTTCCGTGATTACCAGAATCGAGCGCGCCTTGTTGTACCGCATGCTGCTGCCAGTTCGCGATCCGCTCTCGCGCAGCGTGGCGCTCAGATCGGAGCGCGAAGCACTGAGCGCGGGAACCAGGCCGAACAATATCCCGGTCAGCACAGCGGCAACGAAGGTGAATACCAGCACGCGCCAGTCGAGCGTCACCCCGGCGCCTTGTTCCCCAATTCGCGGGATATCGCCTGGATTGAGCGACAGCAGCCAACGAACGCCTATATAGCCAAGCACTAGACCGAGAATCCCCCCAGCGAGCGATAGCAGCAAACTTTCCGTCAGCAACTGCCAGATAATCCGCGCCCTCCCAGCGCCCAGCGCTGCGCGAATGGCGATCTCGCGCTTGCGGATGGTCGCTCTCGCCAGCAGCAGATTTGCGACGTTGGCGCAGGCAATCAGCAGCACGAAGCCGACTGCGCCAAAAAGTAGTAACAACCCGAACCGAACGTCGCCGATCACGGCGTCGCGCAGCGGCACAGCCGTGAAACTGTCTTTGGGTCCCATCACCCCGGAGTCCGGGAATTTTCGCTTGAACTCTGCCGCGGCTTGCTTCATCGCCGCTTGCGCCTGTGCCAGGGTCACTCCTGGTTTCAGGCGTGCCGTCGCCCGCAAATAATGTCCCTGATCGATGCTGTTTGGGTCGGGCTTCAGCGGCAGCCAGATGTCGCTCGCCGGATCGCTTGCGAATGTCGGCCCCAGCACTCCAATCACCGTGTACGGATCGCCGCCCAGATCGATCGTGCGGTTGATGATTCCCGGATCGCCGCCAAACCGGCTGCGCCACAATCCGTTGCTGATTACCGCTACGGCCGGTCCTCCCGGACGATCCTCATCGGCATTAAAAGTACGGCCCAGCGCCATCGGCGCGCCAAACACGCGGAAATAATCGGCCGAGACGTGAATGCCTTTCAATTGTTCGGGACGGTCTCCCCCCGTCAGGTTGATTCCCGGCCCGGAAAAATCGTATGCCGCGACGGAATCGAACACCTGCGTCTGCTCGCGCCATACGTTGAACTTTGGAATTGAAGTGACATTGCCGTTGCCCTCCGGCGAACTGAGTTCAAGTTCCACGAGCCGGTCGGGATGGGGATAAGAGAGCGGCTGCAGCAACACCGCGTTCACCACTGAAAAAATCGCGGTATTCGCGCCAATGCCCAGCGCCAGCGTCAGGATGGCCACTGCGGCAAACCCTGGGCTTTTCACGAGGTTCCGGAATCCGTAGCGCAGATTCTGCATAAAAACTTCCATCGTTTTCCTCCCGCCCGTCGCGCAGAGTATGCCGGAGGTTCCGGCCGCGTCAATTGCCATCCCCGGGCTGAAATGCGCTCATGCGGCGAAATCCGCAGTTTGGCCTTTAGACGCCGTAAAACGCTTCTCGCTTTGACGCTATCGCTGCGATTCTGAAAACGCTTCGCGCACCCAACCTGCGTTCGCCTCGCCGCCGTCATTGACTTGCGGGCCTGCGCAACCTAGAGTGTGGCCTTCTTTTTTTGCCGAAGCCAAGGACCGCGCATTGCTCGAGCGATATTTCAAGCTTTCCCAACATGACACCACCGTCCGGCAGGAGCTGTTGGGCGGCATCACCACCTTCATGACCATGGCTTACATCGTGGTCGTCAATCCGCAGATTCTGGCTCAAGCGGGCATGCCGGCGGAGGGAGTGCTCTTTGCCACCTGCGTTTCGGCCGCTGTCGCCACCCTGGTGATGGGCCTCTACGCCAACTATCCGATCGCGCTAGCGCCCGGCATGTCGCTCAACGCCTATTTCACCTATTCGGTTTGCCTGGGAATGCACATTCCCTGGCAGACGGCGCTGGGCGTGGTGTTTATTTCCGGCGTGCTGTTTCTGATTCTCACTGTCACGCGCGTCCGCGAGCAGATCGTCAATGGCATTCCGGATTGCCTGAAACACTCTACGGCGGCGGGCATCGGAATGTTTATTGCCTTTGTCGGTTTGCGCAACGCCAGAATCGTGGTCGCGAATCAGGCTACCTTCGTCGGCATTGGAAATTTCTCCGATCGCGAAGTGCAGACCGCGCTTTTTGGCGTCGTCCTGACTCTGATCCTGATGTCCCGCAAAGTGAATGGCGCGATCCTGTGGGGAATCCTCGGCACCGCGCTGCTGGGAATCTTTCGCGGACTCTCGCATTGGCCCTCCGCGCTGGTCTCCATGCCGCATCCATCGCTCACCTTTCTGAAGCTCGATCTTCGCGGCGCTGTGCACCTGGGACTCTTTGAAATTATTTTCGCGTTTCTTTTCGTAGACCTCTTCGACAACATCGGAACACTGGTCGGCGTGTGCGAGCAGGCCGGCTTCGTGAAAGATGGCAAGATCCCGCGAGTGGGCCGCGCCCTGCTCTCCGACGCCGTGGGCACGGTAGTCGGCTCGCTCACCGGCACTTCGACCGTCACCAGCTATATCGAAAGCGCCGCAGGCGTGGCGGCGGGCGCTCGCACTGGATTGAGCAATGTTTTCGTCGCCGGATTCTTCGCCATCGCCGTGTTTTTCTCGCCGCTGGCCGCGGCGATCCCCAATTTCGCCACCGCTCCGGCGCTGATCGTGGTGGGCGCGCTGATGACCCAATCCATCGCCCATGTCAAATGGGACGATTTCACCGAAGGATTTCCCGCCTTCATCACCATGCTGGCGACGCCGCTGACCTTCAGCATCGCCTCCGGCCTGAGTCTCGGGCTGATCGCCTACACGGTTGCGAAAGCGGGAGCCGGCCGGCTCCGCGAAGTCAGCGTGCTGATCTGGATTCTTTCCGGGCTATTCATCCTGCGCTACGTGTATCTAGCCGCCGGCTGAGATCCCCTCTTATTGCTCGGCGTCCACCACGCAGCGGAATCCGATCGTTCCCGCTCGGTCGCGTCCCGCAGACATCAGCAGGTATTTTTGGTGCTCGTCCAGTCTGTAGGTCTGCGGAAAATACCAGATCGATCCATGCGGCTGATAGTAGGCTCCGCCGCGCACGATGGCCGCGCGCGTGTGCTCGTCGCGAAATTCGTCGGTCCACTGCGAAACGTTTCCCTCCAGATCGAGCGCTCCAAACGGGCTCGCGCCCTGCGGGAATGCGTCAACATCGGTAGGCGCTCGCATCGTGCGCCCATGATCGGTAGCCGGAAGCTTTTGCGGGTCCCAATTATTGCCCCAGGGATAAAGCCGGCCATCCGTGCCTTGCGCTGCGTATTGCCA
>JBAVQT010000028.1:0-9734 GCA_049694295.1 Candidatus Acidiferrales bacterium | reverse complement strand
CCTCTTGGCAGCATGCTTCCCGCTTCCGTCCATCGCTCAGCAGCAGGGCCAGAAGACATTTTCGTCAGCGGAGGCCGCGAGTGCCGCGCTCCTTGCAGCGGCGCAAAATAACGACCAGAATGCGCTGATCGAGATCCTCGGTCCGCAAGGGAAGCGAATCGTTTCGTCCGGAGACGACGCTGCGGACGCGAGCGACCGCGCAAATTTCGTCCAGAAGTATCAGGAAATGCACCGTCTGGCGATCGAGCCGGATGGCACCACCACTCTCTACATCGGCGCCGAGAATTGGCCCACACCCATACCGCTTGTGAAAAAGGGCAATTCCTGGTTTTTCGACACCGAGGCGGGCAAGAAAGAAATTCTGTACCGGCGAGTGGGCAAAAACGAAATGTCCGCCATTCGCGTCTGTCAGGAGCTCGTTGCGGCGGAAAAGGAATACCACTCCGCGCAGCACGATGAGTACGCCCAGAAAATTTTCAGCGACGAAGGCCAGCGCGACGGCCTGTATTGGAAAGCAGACGAAGGTCAGCCCCAGAGTCCCATTGGGCCGCTGGTGGCCTCCGCAGTGGTCGAGGGCTATTCCAAAACCCAGAACGGCGAGCCGACGCCTTATCGCGGCTACTACTATCGCATCCTCACCCGTCAGGGCTCCGATGCCGCGGGTGGTGCGAAGGATTACGTCGTCGGTGGAAAAATGACCCAGGGCTTTGCTTTCGTGGCCTACCCCGCGGAATACAGATCGTCCGGCGTGATGACCTTCGTCGTGGATCAGGACGGCGTGGTCTATCAGAAGGACCTCGGCAAAAAAACCGACGTCCTCGCCAAAGCCATGCAGGAATACAATCCCAATTCCAGTTGGCAATCGTCGGAAGATCAGCAGGAAGAAACCGCTGGAGCGCAGGAACCCAAGCAATAGAAGTTCAAGCCGTTGCTTTTGACGCGGCGCACCCGCATTCGACGGTGCCTATTGCGGCTGGGTGTGATACTTCACGTCCACCGCTTCATACATTTTCGGCGGGCGCAAATTCTTCTCCTCAAACGCGTCGATCTGTTTCTCATGCACCATGGTCAATCCAATGTCGTCCAGCCCACGCAGCAGGCAGTCTCGCCGGAATGGATCCACGGTGAACGAATATTCGAGCCCCTGTCCATCGCTCACCACGTTCTTCTCCAGATCCACCGTCAGCCGGTAGCCCTCGTGCCGTTCCGTCCGCGCAAATAGCTCGTCCATCTGCGCATCGCTCAAAGTCACCGGCAAAATCCCATTCTTAAAGCAATTATTGAAAAAAATGTCCGCATAGCTCGGCGCCAGGATCGCGCGAAATCCGTAATCCAAAATCGCCCACGGCGCATGTTCGCGGCTCGACCCGCATCCGAAATTCGCCCGCGCCAGCAGCACGCTCGCGCCTTTATATCGCGGACGGTTCAGCACGAACTCAGGATTCGGCTTCTCGCCCGGCAAATAGCGCCAATCGTAGAACAGCACACGTCCGAATCCCGCGCGTGTCTGCAGTTTCAGAAACTGTTTCGGCACCATTTGATCGGTGTCCACATTCACGCGATCCATCGGCGCTACGAGTCCCGTATGCTTGATGAAGGGTTCCATTCGCTGTCTCTCCGCTCTGCCGTTCGGCTCCGTCTTCCCGTGTTACTCCGCCGCGTCCACGCCCTTCCAAGTCCGAATGTCCACGAAATGTCCTTCGATCGCCGCGGCCGCCGCCATGATCGGGCTTACCAGATGCGTCCTGCTGCCCTTGCCTTGCCGCCCCTCGAAATTCCGGTTCGACGTGCTCGCCGACCGTTCACCCGGCAGCAGCACATCGTCGTTCATCCCGATGCACATGCTGCACCCCGCATCGCGCCATTCAAACCCCGCGTCGCGGAACACTTGATCGAGCCCTTCCGCCTCCGCCTCCGCTTTCACCCGCCTCGACCCCGGCACCACCAGCGCCTGCTTTAGCGATTTTGCAACGTGCCGACCTTCGATCACCTTCGCCGCCGCGCGTAAGTCTTCCAGCCGCGCGTTGGTGCACGATCCGATGAACACGCGATCCAGTGAAATATTTTCCATCGGCGTTCCGGGCTCCAGCGCCATGTATTCCAGCGCCCGTTCCGCGGCTTGCTGGTCCACAGTGCTGTCGAAAGAATGCGGGTCCGGCACGCGACCCGTCACCTGCGTCACCATTCCGGGGTTCGTGCCCCACGTAATCATCGGAGCCAGATCGCGCCCTTCGAGCGTCACCGTATCGTCATACTTGGCGCCGGCATCCATCGCGAGGGATCGCCAGTACGCAACCGCATCCTGAAATTCTTTCCCGCGTGGCACAAATGGCCGCCCCTCCATGTATTCGAATGTCGTATCGTCCGGCGCCACCATCCCCGCCCGCGCTCCGCCTTCGATGGACATATTACACATGGTCATGCGGCCTTCCATCGAAAGTCCGCGCACCGCTTCGCCCGTATATTCCGCCACGTGTCCGTTGCCGCCCGCGATTCCGATTTTTCCGATAATCGCCAGGATCATGTCTTTCGCCGTCACGCCTGCCGGCCGCGCGCCGCGAATTTCGATCTTCATCGTCTTCGGTTTGAATTGCTGCAGGCACTGCGTCGCCAGCACGTGCTCGATTTCGCTGGTGCCAATCCCAAATGCCAGCGCACCAAAGGCGCCGTGCGTGGACGTGTGGCTGTCGCCGCAGACCACCGTCTGCCCGGGCTGCGTGATTCCCAACTCCGGCCCGATGATGTGCACGATTCCCTGATTCTTGCTGTGCATATCAAAAAGATGCACGCCGTATTCCTTGCAGTTCCGCGCCAGCGCCTCAAACTGTCCAGCCGCGTCCGCATCCAGCACCGGAAGCGCGCGATTCTTCGTCGAGACCGAGTGATCCATCACCGCAAAGGTCAGCTCCGGCCGGCGCACGGTCCGCCCCGCCGCTTTCAGCCCCGCAAATGCCTGCGGCGACGTCCCCTCGTGAATCAAATGCCGGTCGATGTATATCAGGGTGGGCTGGCCAGGAACTTCCTTCACGACATGCGCTTCCCAGATCTTTTCAAATAAAGTGCGAGGAGCCATACGGTTGGTATCACCTCGAAATAACTTGCCCGCCTGCGGCAGGGAAGCGAGCGCACCTTCCACAGCCATTGTAACAACTCGTTCCGCTCGCCGCCAACTTCAGTCTAATCGCGCCACGGCCATCAATTCGCCTGTGTGATCGCTGCTTCCGCTTCTCCCACCGTTGCATAGGCGTCAAACAATTCCTCGACGCCCGTCAGCGCCAGCACATTTTTAACCCGGTGGTTCATCCCCACAAAGGCCAGGCGCTTTTTGGTCTTTTGGCATGCCACATAGGCCCGCACCAGGCCGCCAATGGCCATCGAATCCACATGCGGCACTTCGGTCATATCGATCACCAGGCGTGCCTCAGTCACCGCCTCCACCGCCGCCTGAAATGCCGGTGCCGACGCGCTCGTCAACGCCCCTCGCACCTTCAGCACGTGCACTCCCGCGCTCGTCCCCGCCTGCCTCGAAACCTGAAATCCCGTGGTATCCATGCGCGGCATTCTAGTCCCATACCTCGATTCCGCGCAACGCGCCACCCGCCGACCCACTTGCCAACATCGGCACCGGCCTCCTTGCCCCTCGATGCCACGCTCGCCGTGCGGTGCTATACTCCAAATTCAATCTCTTTCGCACTCATAAAGGAGCGCCAGGATGGGCATCCAATTCCAAGAACTTTTCACCTGGGTTCGACGTCGCAAATTCGTGGCCTCGCTCCTGGTCATCCTCACTCTCGCCATTGGCATCATCATCGGCACGCTACTCCCCGGCCATGCCCAGGCTAACCGTCCTCAGGGCTCGAGCGGCGCCGCGATGCTTGCAATTCCCGATCCCGTCACGCTCTCCAACGGTTTTTCCGCCATCTCCAAGAAAATCGGCCCGGCGGTCGTCAATATCTCCACCACGCAAGTCATCGAAAAACAGAAAAGCAAGAGCGCTCATCCGAAGGGTGATCCCTTTCAAGATTTCTTCGACCGTTTCCTCGATTCACCCGACGATGGCCCAGAAGCCGAGCGTAGCCTTGGCTCCGGCATTATCGTGGACAAAAAAGGCTTCATCCTCACCAACGATCACGTAATCGACCAGGCCACCAAGATTCAAGTCGCGCTCGATGGCGATCCCAATCATTACGACGCTCACGTAGTCGGCGCCGATAAAGACACCGACATCGCCGTCATCAAAATTGACGCCGACCACGATCTTCCCATCGCCAAGCTTGGCAATTCCGATGGGGTGCAAGTCGGCGATTGGGTTCTCGCTTTCGGCAGCCCTTTCGGTTTGAACTCGACCGTCACGGCCGGCATCATCAGCGCCCAGAATCGTCCCAACCAAGAGCGCCAGTTCCAGCATTTCATTCAGACTGACGCCGCTATCAATCCCGGCAATTCCGGTGGCCCGCTGGTCAGCATGGCCGGTGAAGTCATCGGCATCAACACCGCCATCTACACCGGCAGCCGTGGCTTCGAAGGTGTCGGCTTTGCGCTCCCCTCCAACACCGCCATCACGGTTTACAATCAACTCATCGCCAATGGCAAAGTCACGCGCGGCTCCATCGGCATCACGTTCCAGGAAGATCGCAGCAATAATCCCATCCTCATGAAAGAGCTGGGCGCGCCCTATGGCATCGTGGTTGAGGATGTCCAGCCCGGCAGCCCCGCCGATAAGGCCGGCATTCGCGCTGGCGATGTCATCACCAGCGTCAATCGCCAGCCTGTACACAACGGCGCGGACCTCGTGAATCCTATCGCGCAGACCCCTATCGGCCAGTCCGTCGTGGTCAACACCGTCCGCGACAAGCAATCTAAGGATGTCTCGCTGGTAGTTGCCGATCGCTCCAAGATCTTCCCGCAGACCACAGAGGACGCCGAAGATCAGCCCGATCAACCCGATGAACCTGCGCAATTCGGTCTGCATGTTGAGGAGCTAACGCCCGATATCGCGCGCAAGCTTGGCATGCCCAAGGTCAACGGCGTAATCGTTAGTGAAGTCGAGCCTGCCAGCTTCGCCGAAGACACCGGTTTCATCCGGGGCGACGTAATCACCGAAATCAACCACGCCGCAATCAGCTCGATGGCCGACTACAAAGCGCAGATGTCCAAGCTCCAGCCCCACCAGGACGTTCTGTTCAAAGTAGCTCGTCGCGGCAGCAACACCGGCGATCGCAACCTGACGCTCTTCCTGGCCGGCCAGATTCCGGTGCCTTCGGCGCAGTAGCGGCACCGCGAACCGGCTGCAAGTAGTGTCTTTTTGCGCTAATCGCAGCCGGGAAGGCGCGAAGCTAAACCGCGCCAAACTTCACCTTATGCATCGTTTGGTGGCTTGCCCGCGCTCGGCCCAACGCCATGCTCACGCTCCCATCGCAACCAAAGTTGCCTGTTTCGCGCCTTTGACAGCCTCCCGCCTTCCAGCGTCGCCTTCCAAGCCTCATAATGGTTGAACGGGCGTCGTCTTACTGCCGCCGAAGGCGCGACGCGACAACGCGATGACCAGCACCAAGCATCGAACGAAAGTGCTTTGCCAGGAGGCGCTGGGTACCATGAAATCCACTTCTGCCGTTTTGATGCTGGCGTCGGCGATGCTGGCGCTTTCGGTCGCCGCCACTCCTGCCGCGACTCCCCAGTCCTCTCAATCGTCGGGCCCGCCCGCAGCCACATCCTCTTCGACCCACACTTCGAAAAAACGAACTTCGACGCACAGGCATCGCTATTCCCGGCGCGAGCCCACCCAGAAAGCTCCCACTCCCGCACGCATTTCCGAGATCCAGTCCGCGCTCTCTCGCGGCGGCTACTACGACGGCGATCCCAATGGCAAATGGGACTCCAACACCATCGACGCCATGCAGAAATTTCAGTCCGCCAACGGCCTGACAGCCTCTGGCAAAATCGACTCCCTGAGCCTCCAGAAACTTGGCCTCGGTTCCGATATCGCCGGCGTCTCGGCTCCGCGCCCGCTCCCTCCTGCGGGCAGCGCTCCCGTGCCAGCCTCTTCCGCCCCGCCGACCCCACCTTCGGCTCATTTATCCGCCACGGCCCCAGCGCCGTCGTCCTCGGCCTCGGCCCCGTCCACTCCAAATGCCGATGCCCTGGCCAACAATTCCTCACCCGCGCCGAAATCTCCCCAGCGCTAGTTCGCGATCCGACTGAGTCGCTCGCGCCCTCCGGGGCCTCACTCCTGTTAAACAATTATTCCGCCTCCTCATGATATGCTGGCCGCGTTTTCGGCAGCCCAGGCTGCCGCGATCGGAGGGAGTTTCATGATCGTCGGTGTCCCCCGCGAAAGCTATCCGGGCGAACGGCGCGTCGCACTCGTTCCAGCAGCAATCGCCGCTCTTACGAAGGGCGGCCTCGAAGTTTTTCTCGAAGCGGGCGCAGGCGTCGAAGCCGGCTATCCCGACGCCGCCTACGCTGCCAAGGGCGCGAAAATCGCTGCCGATCGTGCCGAGGTGTTCCGTGCCGCCGACATCGTGGTTCAGGTACTCTGCTACGGCTCCAACGATAAGACCGGCGCGGCCGACCTTCCGTTGCTGCGCCGCGATCAGGTGCTGGTCGGTTTCCTGCGGCCGTTAGGCGGCCTCGCCACAATCGAACAGATCGCCGCGCGAGGGGTGACAGCGCTTTCCGTCGAGCTGATGCCGCGAACCACTCGCGCCCAGAGCATGGACGCGCTTTCCTCGATGGCCACCATTTGCGGATACAAAGCGGTCATCACCGCGGCAGACACACTACCCAGGATTTTCCCTATGCTCACCACAGCGGCCGGCACGATTACGCCCGGCCGCGTTTTCGTCATCGGTGCCGGAGTAGCGGGCTTGCAGGCCATTGCCACCGCGCGCCGTCTGGGGGCTGTCGCTATGGCCTACGATATGCGCCCGGCGGCGAAAGAGCAGATCCTGAGCTTGGGGGGACGTTTCGTCGAGCTGCCGATCGAGGCCAAGGACGCGGAAGACGCGCGCGGTTACGGGCGCGCGCAGGACGAAGAATTCTACCGTCGCCAGCGCGAGCTCCTCGGCAAAGTGGTAGCCGAGAGCGACGTGGTCATCACCACCGCCGTGGTTCCCGGAAAAAAGTCGCCGCTGCTCGTCACCGGGGAAATGGTCAAGAACATGGCGCCGGGTTCGGTGATCGTCGATCTCGCCTCCGAGCGCGGCGGAAATTGTGAGCTCACCCGTCCCGGCGAAAAAATTGTCGCGCACGGCGTCACCATCATCGGTTGGTACAACCTCGCCAGCACCGTTCCATACCACGCCAGCCAGATGTACGCGCGCAATGTTTCCGCGTTCCTTCTTCATATCGTGAAGGAAGGGAAGTTGCGCCTCGATTCGTCCGACGAAATCATCCGCGACACTTTGTTGACCCTTGGCGGGGAAGTGGTAAATCCGCGACTGCGGGAATTCTATGCCCTGCCGCCTTTGGCCGCGGCCTCTCGGGAGGAAAGAAAGTCATGAAGATCGACGTGCTCACCGGCCTTTACGTTTTCATGCTCGCGGGTTTTATAGGTTTTGAGGTCATTCGCAGAATTTCTCCCCTGCTGCACACTCCGCTGATGTCCCTCACCAACGCTCTCGATGCCATCTCCGTAGTCGGCGCCATCATCCTCGCTGGCGAACATCGCACCACGCTCTCCGCGGTTCTGGGTACGCTCGCGATCATCGCCGCCATGAGTAACGTCGTGGGCGGATTCCTGATCACCGATCGCATGCTCAAGATGTTCAAAGTCAGCGGCTCGAAAAAACCATGACCTCCTGGCCCGGCACCGCTACCTTCATCGAGATTACCTACCTGGTCGCTACCGTTCTCTTCATCCTCTCGCTGGTGTGGATGCGCTCGCCGGCCACGGCCCGGCGTGGAGTGCGCGCCGGCGAGATCGGCATGGCCCTCGCCATCGCCGGCACGCTGCTGCATCACGGCATCGTTGATTACAAATGGATCGTCATTGCTCTGGTGCTGGGCTCCATCATCGGCATCCCCCTCGGAATGGTGGGGATGACCGCCGTGCCGCAGCGAACCGCATTGAGCCACGCCTTCGGCGCGTTTTGCGTTACGCTGGTCGGCACCGCGGAGTTCTTCTTGCGCACGCCGGCCGTCCCGCGCTTTATGATGTCCGTGCTTTCGATGGAGGTCATCCTCGGCTCGCTCACTTTTACCGGCAGCCTCATGGCCGCCGGAAAGCTTCAGGAAGTATTACCGCAGCGGCCCATCACCTATAAGGGCCAGAACATCGTCAACCTCTCGCTGCTCGGTGTCGCCGTTGCGCTCGCTGTCTTTCTTGTCCATGACCCGGGCCATGCAACTCTGTTTCTGCTGATGGTCGGAATTCCGCTAGTCTTCGGCGTTCTCATGATCATCCCCATCGGCGGCGCCGATATGCCCACCGTTATTTCACTCCTGAATTCCTATGCCGGACTTTCCGCGGCGGCCATGGGTTTCGTGCTGGATAGCAAATTACTGATCATCGCTGGCGCGCTCGATGGCGCATCCGGCTTCATTCTCTCCGTGAACATGTCGAAAGCCATGAACCGTTCGTTCACCAACGTCCTGTTCGGAGCATTTGGACAGCAGCAGCCCACCGGAGCCGTCGTGCAAGAGGCGCGCCCGGTTCGCTCCGCCACGGCCGAAGAAGCCGCCGCCATCCTCGCCGCGGCCAACAAAGTCATCATTGTTCCCGGCTACGGCATGGCCGTCGCGCAGGCGCAGCATAAAGTTCGCGAGCTCTATGACACTCTCAGCAAGCGCGGCGTGGACGTCAAATTTGCGATCCATCCCGTCGCCGGCCGCATGCCCGGCCACATGAACGTCCTGCTCGCCGAAGCCGACATTCCCTACGACAAGCTCCTCGACATGGACGAAGTGAACGGTGAATTTCCGCAAGCCGATGTTGCGCTGGTCATCGGTGCCAATGACGTCACCAATCCGTCCGCGCGCACCGAGGCCTCCAGCCCGATTTTCGGCATGCCCATTCTCGACGTGGATAAAGCCCGCACCGTGATGGTCATCAAGCGCAGCATGAACACCGGCTTCGCCGGCATCGAGAACCCGCTCTACTATCTCGACAAGACGCTCATGCTTTTCGGCGACGCCAAATCTTTCGTGGGAGAAACCGTCCGCGAACTCGGCGGCAGCCACCACTGACGCCGTCAGCCATCCGCCTTCTCGCCCGTTTGACGCCGCCCAACTCGCTTGCTACTCTGAATCTTCAATTTCGCCGCCGCATCTAACCGTATTATCGCGCCAAACATAGCGGCTAGCTCGTAACTTTCACCGGAGGATTTCGCATGGCCACGGCCTTTGCCCCAAAAGTCTTCAAGAATCTCATCAACGGAGAATGGGTCGAAGCCCGCAGTGGCAAGGCCATCGAAAATCGCAATCCGGCGAACACCTCCGAACTCGTCGGCATGTTTCCCGCGTCCTCTGAAGAGGATGTTACGCTCGCCGTGGATGCAGCCAAGGCCGCCTACAAGAAATGGCGCCTCACGCCCGCCCCCAAGCGTGGCGAAATTCTCTATCGAGCCGCCGAAATTCTCACTTCGCGCAAGGAAGACTTCTCGCGCGACATGACCCGCGAAATGGGTAAGGTTCTCGCCGAGACTCGCGGCGACGTTCAGGAAGCCATTGACATGACTTACCTGATGGCCGGCGAAGGCCGCCGGCTTTTCGGTCAGACCACCCCCTCCGAGCTC
>JBAVQT010000027.1:0-5110 GCA_049694295.1 Candidatus Acidiferrales bacterium | reverse complement strand
ATTTTTCTCCGATTTCGGAACCTACGACGTGAAGATCACCGTGCCGCAAAACGAAATCGTCGGCGCAGGTGGCGACCTGACGGCCAGCGCGACAAATGCGGACGGAACGAAGACGCTCGAATACAAGTCCGAGGACGTCCACGATTTTTCGTGGACCGCGAGTCCGCACTTCACGCTGGTGGAAGATTCCTGGACTGGCAGCGCCGGCGTCGTGAAAATCCATCTGCTGATGTCGCCCGGCCACATGGGAACGAAAGATCGCTACCTGGCGGCGCTAAAGGGAACGCTACGGAAATACGACGAGTGGATAGGACCGTATCCCTATGACCGCATCACGGTGGTAGATCCGCCGGAGGGCGGCATGGAAGCGGGAGGGATGGAATATCCGACGCTGATCACGGCGGGAACGAGCTGGTTTTCGCCGCGCGGTGTGCTGCTGCCGGAGATCGTGTTGGAGCACGAATTCGGCCACCAGTATTGGTACGGCATGGTGGCCACCAACGAATTCGAAGAAGCGTGGCTCGACGAAGGGATTAACAGCTACATGGAAGTGAAGGTGATGGACGCGCTATACGGCAAACGGGGATCCATGCTGAATTTTCCATTTATTCAAATGAGCGAGGACGGCGGCCAGCGAGCCGAATACCTGGCGTTGCCGGACACGGATCCGATCGCGCGGCTGGGCTGGAAATTCATGAACTCCGACACCTACGGGGGCATTACCTACGGAAAAACGTCGACGGTGCTGCTGACGCTGGAGAACATCGTGGGCCCCGAAAAGATGCGTGCAGCGATGCATGAGTATTTTCTGCGGTACCGCTTCAAACATCCGACGGGCGAGGATTTCCTAAAGACCATCGAAGACGTCACGGGGCAAAACCTGCGCTGGTATTTCGATCAGGCTGTGAGTGGAACCAACGTGATGGACTACTCAATCGAAGACGCGCACAGCGAGCCGGTGCAATGGTGGAACTCCAAGCGCGGAAGCAAGAGCGCAAACGATGGTTCGCCGACGCAGCGGACCTACGTGACGGTGCGACGCAATGGCGATTTTGTGGCGCCGGTGGACGTGTTGGTTGAGTTTGCGAACGGCGAGAAGATGACGGAGCACTGGGACGGTCAGGACCGTTGGATTCGCTATGAATTCGAAGGCCAGTCAGAGTTGGCATCAGCCACGGTGGACCCGCATCAAACGCTCACCCTCGATCGCAATTTTTACAATAACAGTTACGTGGTGAAATCTGACGACAGAGGTTCGAGGAAATTGAACACGCTGTGGATGTTTGCGAGCGAATGGCTTTCGCAAATCACTGCCTGGCTAACGTAGCTGGGCGCGACGCCATATTTGCAAATGGCGTGAGCGAGCGGAAACGAACGCCGATATCGAGCGGGAGCAAGGAGACGAAATGACGGACGAGACACCAAAAGCGTTCTGGGCGGGAGCAGGGATGGTTTGGCGGCGGCAGCGTGTGCTGTGGCTGCTGTTTTTCGTGACATTGCTGCTGTCGTTTTTGGCTTCGCGCGGAGTGGCATCTTCCGTGTCGGGCGTGCTCAATCACAGCGCCTACACGGAGCCAAATTTGGTGCATGGGTTCAATGCGGCAGCGGTGGGGGACTTAGGTCTGATGCCGACGGCGCCTTTGCGCGGCTTGGCCACGGCGCTGGCAATGCCTCCCTTGCTGTTTGCGGTATTCATGTTATTTGCCACAGGCGGAATTCTCGCGGTTTATACGCGGGATGCGCGATTGACCGCCGGGCCGTTTTTTGAAGCTTGCGGCGAACACTTCTGGAGGTTCGTGCGGCTGGAAATTTATTTCGTGCTGGCGCTGATTCCGGTGGGAATTCTGTTTGCGCTCGCGCGAGCGGCGTACGGGGCGGCGGACGCGCGGTCGGTCTCGCCCTATGCAACGGGCCATTACTTGGGCCGGGCGATTGCGGCAGTGATAGTGCTGCTGGCGCTTCTTGTGGTGAGGCTGTGGTTTGACATGGCGCAAGTAATCGCAGTGAGCGACGGCGAGACGGCCATGCACCGCGCGCTGCGCAAGGGCGCGCGGGTGGTGTTCCGAAATTTCGCATCGCTGTTCGGGCTCTTCTTCGGCGTCAACTTAGTCGCGGGAGCCGGCTTCGGGCTGGGGCTTTTTATATGGATGGGATGGCTGCCGCCGGAAGCTACGGGGAAAGCCGCTCTGCTGGCGCAGGCGTTGATATTGTTTTGGATAGCGATGCGGCTGTGGGAACGCGCGAGTGAAGCAATCTGGTATCATCAATATTGCCAGATGCACGCCAGGGTAGTGGCAAGCGTAGTAGAGCCGAGCATGCCGCCGCTCGTCGCTCCTCAAACCGCTGCGCCGGCGGTCTAAAAGCGCAGACGGGTTGTGCCTCGATCGCTTCCGAGCCGAGCTAGTTCGAAGTCGAAATTTCAGGAACGGCGGACACCTGAGGACCGATGGCTAGCGTGAAAGCCTCGGATTTCACGTTGTAAGCCGGGTCATGAAATGTTGCGACTTCAATCCCATAAATCCGCAAAACGTCTCGCAGTGCTTCCGCACTGGGAGGTAAGCCCTCTTCCGGTCTGACCACAAGCGTGAGACTCGCGTCTCGGCCGTTCAAGGTTGCCGACGGCGCAGCATCGTTCACGCTCCAGCCACTTACCTTGAAAACGGTCAGGAAATCGTCCGCGTAAGCGAGCGCGTCGCTTGCCGAAGAGTCGTAGCACACGGAGGCTCGCTGACCCGGAAATGCCAAAAGAGCCTGAATCAGGACTGCTTTTTGATGCAGGGTCAACTTGCGCGGGATGGGTTCCATCGTTTCGGCTAAGCCTCTATCGCAGCAAAGCGTCGATCCTGGTCGAGGGCGATCAGTTATGTGGTTTCGCCCTGCTGGGAGCTTTGATCGTCGCGCCCACCGGGGAATTTAGAAATGTTTTGGCGCGTTGAGCGATGGTAGGCGAAGGCGGCGGCGCATACCGCTGCGGCTGGGGACTTGGTCTGAGAGATGCCCTGGCCACCTCCAGAGACCGCAAATACGCCTTTTGATCTTTCCGGCGTTTCAGTTCCGGAAGCAAATACAATCCGAGATAAAAGCAGATCGCTGCAAAGAGCAGCAGGAATCCGAGCATGGTCGCTGTGGCAACTCTGCTGGGCGACCCGAATAAGGTAGTCAAAATACTTTGACTTTGATTCGTGGGGTACATCGCCGCGCCCCTCCTTCCCTATACCTATGGATGCCAGGAGGGACGGCAAAGTTACTTCGGCGGCGGATCAAGCATGGGCCGCGGGCTCAGGGAGCCAAGGCTATTCGGGCTTCGCTGTGCCGTTGGCCAGCGAGTCATCGAACATTTTCTTGAGCTGGCGGTTGGCTTCCTTGGCGAGCTCTCCTTGTCTGCGGCCAAGCTCACCCTGCTGACGCCCGAGTTCGCCCTGTTGCCGGCCGAGCTCGCCTTGCTTCTCGCCGAAACTTGATTGCCCGACGGCGGCCTGCGCTTGCAGCTCGCCGAGACGTCCCTGAAGTTCGCCTAGCTCGGATTGCAGTTCGCCAAGTTGCTCCGGCGTGCCACCGTTGCTGAGCGCATGCATTTTGGCTTCGAGCTCGCGGAGCTGAGCGGACATGTCGGGAATGTTGACGCGTACTTCTTCCTGCTGCTGGCCAAGGGCGTCCTGTTGTTTGCCGAGCGCTTCCTGCCTGGCGCCGAGTTCGTCTTGCTGCTTGGAGAGCCGGTCCATGGGGGCGAACAATTCCCTGGCGCGCTTGACGATTGCGGGGTCGCGAATGATGTAGGACTTGCCGTCACGCTCGAACCATATAAAATCGCCGGAATTTTCTTTGCGAAGGGCCTGGACATGCTCTGCATCGCCGGAATCGCCGGAGATTGTGGTGGAGTCGCCCGAGACGATTACGTAGTGGAGGTCGTCCGAATCGAATGAAAAAGTGATTACGCCGGCAGGCGATGAGACCGAAGAACCAGGAGCGTTGGGAGCCTGCGCGAGAGCGGGAAACGATAGCGGACTTGGCGCAATGACGAAAGATGGAATTACTACGTGAACCGGCGGGATGACGGGAACGGGTACGGCGAGACGAACCGACGCGATGTCGATGGGTGCGATGTGAATGGGCGCGACGTAGATAGGTGCAATGTGGATTGACGCTATGCGGGTCTCGGGGATGACTACGTGAATCGCAGGGACTGTGGGCGCTGGAAGCGCAGCATTGGCCGACTCGGGAGCCTGCGGGACAGGCGGAGCCGCATCTGGTAGAGGCGCGGTGCTCTGCGTTGGGGCCTGCGGCATGGACGCACTTGGAGGCGAAGTTGACGTCGGCGCGGCGGGCGCTGCTGGACGCGGCGTTGCCTGCGCCTGCACGCCGACGAAGAAGGGGTGAACGGCGGCCGCGGCGAGAAGCACCGGGCCAGCCAGAACAAACAGCGCGAGCAAAACCAATTTCTGAATTCGCGTGGACATGGAATTCCTCCCGGAAAGAATTTCTGCGATGCGACGTTCGGCATTGCCCGCAGCGGCCATGGAAACACCTTGCCACCAGACACGGCGACGCGATTGCTGGAGAGACTCGAAGAAACCAAGGAGCGTCTCGGCATAACGGATGCGATCGAGGCCACCAGCAAGCGCAGCGTGGTCGGATGCAATCTCGGCGAGGGTCGCGAGCGCGCGATCGAGCCACCAGGCGAGCGGGCTGAACCAAAAAATGGCGCGATGGATGAGCGAAAGATGCTGCGCGAGCGCGTCGCGGCGCCGAACATGGGAGAGTTCGTGGGCGAGAACAGCCGAGAGCTTGGCGTCGTCCCAAGCGCACCAGCCGGCGGGGAGAATAATGGCGGGGCGCAGGACGCCAAGAGTGACAGGAACGAAAACAAAGTCGGATTCGGCCAGACGCGGCAGCCCGCGCGGTCTCGGAACGTCGCGGAGTCCCGCGCTGGAATTGGCGATCTCTGAGAGCTTGCGGACGATGGAGGTGTCGTGCAGTGTGCGCGACGCTCGAAGTAAGCGGCGGCTCAAGAAGAAGCCGAACAACAGGCGCGCGAGAAGCAGGACGGCGACGACAAGATAGATCGCCACGGCAGCAGCCGGCCAGTTGAATGAACGGCGTGGAGTTGCAG
>JBAVQT010000026.1:0-8274 GCA_049694295.1 Candidatus Acidiferrales bacterium | reverse complement strand
CCCCGGATTCCATGGCCCGGCCGATTCTCGCCAGCTTTCCCGTGCCGCCGATTCTCACCATCGCGGCTTCCGTTGACTCGCTTCAAACATCTTTCGCCAGCGAGACGAAGCAGTCCTCCGCGCGCGATGTTCCCACTCCGGCATCCGATGGGACGCTTACCGTGACGGCCACTGGCGACGTCACTCTGCGCCAACTCAGCCTGCGATACATCGGACGATTCGATATGCGCACGCTTGACGAAATCTTCGTGCTGAACCCCGGAATCTCCGATCCCGATCGCATCGCCGCGGGACAACGAATTCGTCTGCCACTCTTTCTGCGCGATGACGGCTGGCAGCCGGCCGAAGAAGCGGCAATTCGCGGTGGGACCGCAAATGAGGAAAAACCATGAGCCGAAATTTCGACATCCTGCAGAGAGCCGACGGCCGCCCAGGCGGGTTCCCACCGCACGGCGGCGCGAATGCCCCGAACGTTCGGGATATTCCCGCGTCTCCGCACCGTTCGCACGCGCGGCGCGATGCCGCCGGCGACGAAGTAGCCAAGCTTGTGCAGCGGCTGTTCATCCTGCCCGAAGGCGGGAAGGCGCTTCAGGCCGTCGCGTTCTGCGGCGTGGGTGAAGGCGATGGATGCAGCTGGGTTTGCGCCCATGCGGGAGAATATCTCGCCGAGCAGGCCACGGGGACGGTCTGCATCGTGGATGCAAATCTCCGCTCACCAGCACTGCACAAGTATTTTCATCTGGACCAGACGCCGGGCTTCACCGAATCGGCCAGGGATGCGCGCCCGATGCACGAGTTCGCGCGACGCGCTTCCGGCACGCACCTCTGGCTGATCCCGGCGGGCGCCACGGGAGGCGAGCCCAACGGCGCGCTGAATCCGGCGCGACTGCGCGGCCACATGGCCGACCTACGCAGTGAGTTTGACCATATCCTCATAGATACGCCCGCGCTGAGTGCCTACCACGACGCCATCCTGCTCGGGCAGGCGGCGGACGGAGTGGTCCTGGTGGTGGGATCGCATTCGACGCGGCGAGAGCCGGCGCGAATCGCGAAAGAGGGGCTCGAAGCCGCTAATCTTCCGGTGCTGGGCGCCGTCCTGAACAGGCGGACGTTTCCGATCCCTGAAAAACTTTACCGGAAGTTGTAGCAGGGAGTTTTGATTCAGGGCGCGGCGCGACACGGCCGCGCTCGATGCAAGCGGTCACAGCGACAGGCGAGTTGCGGCTGGTCCGGGGCGGGGCCCTGGGACCGAAAGGGCGAAGCTACGCCCCATCGTCCAATGGCCAATTTCACGGCATCAAAACGATCATTTGGGCGTAACGTAGTGGCAGTCTCCTCAGGAAACAAAATGATACAAACGGGGTCTGCAAAAATGGAAAGCCTCTCCCTCGGATCGAGCGCGCGGCAGGATGCAGCCGTTCTTCAGAGTCACCGGTGGTCCGTGGTCCGCGCCGCAGGTCGCATCTGGCGCGCGCACCGCTTCGTCGCGGTGCTGGGCGCGGAAATCGCATTGGCGGCGATTTCCTACTCGCTGGCAGTGGTGATGCTGGCCGATGGACGGGGAGGCGACTGGGCGGCTCGCGTTCTCGGTGACACGCTTGGACTCCTGCTGGTATTCCGCATTACGGGCCTGGCGAGCGTGCGGCTCTATCGTCGTTCGCTGCGCTACGCAAATCTGGCAGACCTGCTTTCGATCGCCAAGGCTGTTTCGCTCACTTCCATTGTCTTCGGAGCGTTCGCGTGGTGGCAGTTCCCTGCCCTGAAAATTCCGGCAGCCGTCTTTCTGATGGATTGGACGTTGCTGCTGATTCTCTGGGGCGGCCTGCATTTCGGCGTGCGCATCTTGAAGGCGCAACGAGCCGTGGGACGCCGCGCGGGCAAGCGCGTGGTGATCGTAGGCGCGGGCGACGCGGGCCTGACCCTGCTGCGGGAACTGGCATTGGATTCAACATCGCCGTGCCGTCCGGTGGCGCTGGTGGATGACGATCCCGGCAAAGCGGGCCGCACGATTTATGGCGTTCCAGTGGAGGGCGGCACGTGCGAGCTGGCGCGCATCGCAGCGGAAAAAGGCGTGGACGAAATTTTGATTTGCATCCCCAGCGCGACGCGCCCGCAGATGCGGCAAATTCTCTCCGCCTGCCGCGAAACGGGTATACCGGTGCGCACGCTTCCCACGCTCGCGGAACTGATGAACGGAAAAGTTACCCGCCGCGATCTGCGTCAACCCGGCGTGGAAGATTTGCTACAGCGCGAAGAGATTCGCGTGGATGCGCAAGCTACGCGGGCGCTGGTGAGCGGAAAAGTTGTGCTGGTCACGGGCGCCGGCGGCAGCATCGGATCCGAACTTTGCCGGCAAATTGCCGAGGCCGGCCCGCGCAAGCTGCTCTTGCTGGACAAATCCGAAAACAGCCTCTTCTACGTTCACATGGCCGTGGCCGAACGCATGGACGCCGGACGCACCAAACCGCTGCTGGTGGATCTGCTATACCGCGACCGGGTGCGCGAAATTCTGCTGGAAGAGAGGCCCGAAATCATCTTCCACGCAGCGGCGCACAAACATGTGGGCTTGCTCGAACTGCATCCGCAAGAGGCGATTCGCAACAACGTGCTGGGGACGCGCAACCTGGCCGAAGCGGCACTGGAGACCGGCGTGGCGCGGTTCGTGAACATTTCCACCGACAAGGCCGTACAGCCGCGGAATTACATGGGGCTCTCGAAAAAAATGACGGAACTGTGCATCCAGGACCTGGCGCGGCAGCAGCGCACCCGATTCAGCAACGTGCGATTCGGCAACGTCGCCGGCAGCACGGGCAGTGTCCTGCGGCTTTTCTGGGACCAGATTCAGCGCGGCGGTCCGATTCGCGTGAGCGATCCGCGGGCCACGCGCTATTTCATGTCCGTGCGGGAGGCCGTGCATCTGATATTGCGCGCCGCGATGCTGGGAGCAGGAGGCGAAACATTCGTTTTCGATATGGGCGAGCCGCTGAATATCTATGAACTCGCGAAAACCATGACGCTATTCGCCGGACTGAAGCCGGAACGCGATCTTTCCATCGAATTCACGGGGCTGAAGGAAGGCGAAAAGATCACCGAAGAGTTGTGGGAGGAGTGGGAGGCGCCATCGCGCACCGCCATTGACCGCATTCTGGTGATCGCGAAATCCAATCCCTCGGCTGTCGGCGTGGTAGCGAAGATTGCGCGGCTCGAAGAGTTGCTGGCGCAAGACGACCGCGCGGGATTGCTCGAATACGTCCGAGAAATCGTGCCTGATTTTTCCGGCGGCCACCCAGTTGCGGCACGCCGCGTCACCAGCCTCGCCGTCCGCGTTCCGCCTCCGCTCTTGCCGGTTGGCTCGGCCGGAGCCGCCGCAATCGCCTCACGGGAGGTCGCATGAGAATTCCGCTCTCGAAACCGGACATCGGCAAGCGCGAGATTGACGCTGTCACGCGTGTGCTGCGTTCGGGCCAGCTCAGCCTGGGTCCGCGCGTCGCGGAGTTCGAGGAGAAATTTGCCGCCTACGCGGGCATGCGCCACGCCGTGGCCGTCAGCAGCGGCACCGCGGCGCTCCATCTGGCCGTGAAAGCGATGGGCATCGGCGCAGGAGACGACGTGATCACCACGTCGTTCAGCTTCGTGGCTTCCGCCAATTGCCTGCTCTACGAACGCGCCGTGCCGGTGTTCGCCGATATTCAGCCGCACACCCTCAATCTGAGCGCCACGGACGTCCGCGAAATCATCGAACAGGACTATACGTGGGAGCGCAACAAGAGCCGGCTGGTGAACCGGCGTTCGGGCAATGTGCTGAAAGCTATCTTGCCGGTCCACGTGTTTGGGCTGCCTTGCGACATGGCGGCGATCGGCGAACTGGCGCGCGAATACAATCTTCGGCTGATTGAAGACACTTGCGAAGCCGTGGGCGCGGAGTGTCACGGCCGCCGCGCCGGCACATTTGGCGATGCGGGCGTGTTTGCGTTCTACCCCAACAAGCAGATGACCTCAGCCGAAGGCGGAATGCTGGTCACCAACAGTGCGCAAACCGCCAGGCTGTGCCGCAGCCTTCGCAACCAGGGGCGCGACGATGATGAAGGCTGGTTGCGCCACGTTCGGCTGGGCTACAACTACCGGCTCAGCGATCTGCATTGCGCGCTGGGCATCGCGCAACTCGAACGCGTCGGGGAATTGCTGGCGGCGCGCGAGCGCGTAGCCGCGGGGTATGCGAAGGAGCTGCGCGGCATTCCGGAGTTGGCGCTGCCGGGTGAAGTTTCCGACGCTCGGCGGAGTTGGTTCGTTTACGTGGTGCAATTGCAGGGCATTTCGGCCCACTCGCAGCGCGACCGGCTGCTCCATACGCTGCGAGCGCGGGGGATCGCGGCATCGGCCTATTTTCCGGCCATTCATCTGCAGCCTTATTTTCGTGAGTTCTGCGCCACGCCGCGCCGTCCACTGCCCCACACCGAATCCGCGGCGGATCGTTGTCTGGCTTTGCCGTTTTTCTCAACGATGACCAAGGCGCAGATTCATGAGGTCGCGGCGGCCGTGCGCGAAATTCTGGCTGAGAAGCGTCCTGCGAGCGCAGCGCCCGCAGCCGGCGATGCTTACCGCGAATCGTCCCGGCCTGCGGTATAAAGCCACCGCAAACGTCCCAAGACCCCGGCTTCTGGCAAAGCTTCCAGCGAAAATCTGAACGCATGTCTTCCGCCCAACAATTAGCCGGCGCCGGCGCGGCAAGCGCTAGCGACGTCGAGCGAGCTGTCGCAGGTATCCTGCCCACCTGTCCGCTCTGCGGATCGGTCCGCACACGCACGGCCTTTAGCGACAACGGCTGCACGCTGCGAAATTGCGAAATGTGTGAACTTTTTTTCGTTTTCCCTTATCCGGCCAGCAGCCACCAGCACGCCCGAGTTTCCACCGGCGCCTGTCCGGAAATCGAAATCCTCGATTGCCTGCGGCGCTATCAGGGCGAGCGGCTCTACTATCAGCGACATTTACCTGCAATCATCGAGGAGCTGGCCGGCGCGCGCACGCTCCTCGACGTCGGCTGCGGCACGGGCCGTCTGCTGGAGAGCTTGTCGTCTCGCGCGGAACTCCTGCGCATGGGAATCGAACTCAGTCCTCAGCCTGCCGAGCACGCCCGAAAGATCGCTCGTTGCAAAGTGCTGGAAATTCCGATGGAGCAGTATCGCGGCTCGCAAAAATTTGATGCGATCACGCTGATCAACGTCCTCTCGCACATTCCTTCTTTTGACGGCCTCTTCCGTTCACTGCGGGCGGCGCTCGCGCCGGGCGGCAAAGTGATTCTGCGCACCAGCGAAATGTCGGCCGGGGTAAGCCGCTGGAATCAAGTTCACTGGGGTATTCCCGACGATTTGCACTTCCTGGGCCTGGGCACGCTCGATTTTCTATGCGCGAAATACGGATTCACCATCGCGCGCCACATCCGCACGCCTTACGAAGACGAACTCTTCCGCGCTTCGCGCTGGCAGCAGCAGGGTCGCAACCCGCTGCACAACGCCATCAAGGCCGCAGGCCTTCGCATTCCCGGCGCGCTGCCCGGGCTCAAGCGGCTATACACCGCCGCGTTGGGCCAGCGCCTATTCGTTTCGTTTGTGGTGCTGCAAGCCGGCACCAAAAGCCAGCCGCATCCCAACTAGTGGCCGCATCGCAGGCCAACTTTCACGCTTCGCACATGGAGCAAATGATGGCAACTCGATCACAGCAAGCTTCACCAGCCTGGCAGCCAGCGGCGCCTGCCCGCGCCGCCGCGCGACCTCCTTTTTTTCGCCGCATGCTGCGCCGAGAGCCACATGTTTATAGCGCTCTGTGCAAGGCGCGCCTGCTCTATTCGCGGCGTGTGGCCGGAGCTGAGGCTCGCTCCGCGTTTCGGCGCCATCCGCAGCTTTTTGCCATGAATTCGTTCGAAGCGCAGCAAGTGGAGTGCCTGCGAAGCGAGGGCTATGCGCTCGCGCCCGGCTGGCTCTCCCGCCAGACCTCCGACTCGATCTACGCGCAGGCCGACGCCCTGTTTCGTTCCCTGGAAATAGACTACGAGCGCTCTTACTCCGTGCAGACGCGCCAGCGCATGACGCTCGCCGGGCTCTCCTACGAAGACCTGGCCGCCACGGAAAAAATGATCGCGGTGCGCGATCCGCTGCTGTGCATTCCGGAATTGATGGGCGTGGCATTCAACGAAAGCATCCTGAAAATCGCGGCCAATTTTCTGGGCGCGATTCCACCGCTGTATCGGGTGACGGTGGTTCGCGACTTTCCGCACGATCGCGCGCTGCACTCCAGCAATTTCCACAAGGACAACGACGAATCCGATTCGCTGCAGATCTTCATCTATCTCGTGGATATTGACGACACCCGCGGCCCGCTGGTCTACATTCCGGGTTCAAACCACTACGACATCCGCTCGTGCCGTCCGCGGCTTTCGCGCGACCTGGGCATTGACGCGAATGACGGAAGGCTGAGCGACGAAGAGGTGCTGCGAATATATCCGCGCGATCGCTGGGCCATGCTTCGCACGGGTCGCGGCAGCCTGGCCGCGATTCACGGCAACGGAATTCATAAGGGACCCGCTTGGGCGCAGCCCGGCAGCCCGACTAACCGTCCGCGCACGGCCATTAAACTGGACCTGCACGGCTGCAAATCCGGCGTGGTACGCAATTATCGGGAAAACCGCATCTACCGCGCCGATCTCGAGCGCATGACCGCGCTGCAACGGCTGTTCGCGCATGCCAGCGCCGTGGAGCAACAAGCGCAGCCTGGCGCGCGCGCGGCCGCCAACTGATCCAAAACGCTTCCTCGACCACGAATATGCACCTTCGCGCCACCGCATCGCGTGCCGCCACACTGCTGGCGAAAAATCCCGTTCTTTTTTGCCGCGTCACACTCGGCAAACTGGCTACGGCACGGCCGATGCCGGCGCTCCCAGCGCGGCGCAAGATCGGCGAGGTTAATTTCGAATGCGACCTGGCAGGCTATCGCGGCACTGCGCCCATGTATTTCGGTTCTTATGCGCCGCTGGTGGTGGCCACGATGGAGAAATTCCTTCGTGCCGGGGATGTGATCTTTGACGTCGGCGCCAACGTGGGCTATCTCTCAGCGGTGGCGGCAAACCTGGTGGGTAGGCAGGGCGAGGTGCATGCGTTCGAGCCGGTGCCCGAATATTTCGCCCGCTTGCGACACCTCGCGGAAATGAATCCGCGGCATGCGATTTACTGCAATCCCTGCGCCGCCGGAGACACCGCCGGAAGCGCCGAAATATTTCTCACGCACGAGGCCGGCCAGAGCACTCTGGTGCCCGGCTATAAAACCCCCACCGAAATTACCGGCAGGTGTGAAGTTCCGGTGGTGCGCCTCGATCGGTATGCCGCGGAGCGCGGGATCAGCCGCATCGCTATGATCAAAATTGACGCCGAAGGATTTGAACTGCCCATACTTCGCGGGCTGGAGGACTATTTCACGCAATCAGCGCATCGTCCCGCGATCATCTGCGAAATCGCTCCGCGAGCTTACCGCCTGTCAGGCGCGAGTCCGGCGGACCTGGGCGCCTATATGGCGCGATTCGGCTACGCGACGTTCGATCTGGTTGACGGCCGCACGCGTGTGGACATCGCCGCGCTTAGCCACGTGGAAGACGTCCTGTTTCTGGCGACAAATCCCTGACCCATGCAGCACGAAAACATTCTGGAATCTCTCGCAACGCCGCATGGGCGGGCGCTCGCGGGATTCGCGATTGCCGCCATTTCGCTCACGGGGAGCTTCGCGCTTTTCGCGCTGGAACCAAATCCTCGCGTGGTTTTCGAAGCGGCTCTCGGCGCCGCCGCAATCGTCGCGCTGCTGCTTTATCCCGAGTTCGCGCTCGCGCTATACGTGATAGTGGGCGATATAAAGGGCGACGATCAGATCGCATCGCTCGTGCCTGTGGATTTAACGCTGGCTCTGGGCGCGATCCTGTTTGCCGGGATGGTGCTGAATCTTCTGCGTGGGCGGCGTCCGCTACGCTTGCCGCCCGTCTATTTTCTGTTTCTCGCGCTGGTTGCGCTGATGGCCGCGAGCCTGGCGCACACCCCGGTGCTGGAAGCGGGAGCAGATAAACTCGCGCGGTTTCTCACCGTAACGGGCATCGTGATTCTCGGCCCATTTTTCGTATTGACCACGCCGCAAGCCGTGAAGAGATTCCTCGCGGGCTTCAGCCTCGCGGCGCTCGGCATTTGCGCGTATTCCCTGACATCGCTTGGCGGCAGCGACAGGTTGGCCACCCCGAGCGAC